>CAYRFY010000369.1:0-8273 GCA_964423635.1 uncultured Armatimonadia bacterium
CCGATCTTCACAGACCATCTCGGCGGTGCGCAGCGCAAGGACCGGAGACTCCCACCAGTACATGAGCATGGAGTAAGTCACGGCAGTGAGCACGAGCGGAAGACCCTGTCTGACAAGAGGTCGGTAGTCGGCGGCCCTACCCATGCTGATGATCTCGGAGATCAGCATGAGGTACCATGCCACCCCATGGGCCAGTGAAAACGCCAATCCGGTGAGGATCAGAGCCAGCCAGTCGGCCGCACACAGATCGGAGTTGGCAAACCAGCCGCCGATGAGCGGCAGGTCCTCCAGGTACTCGGAGGGGAACCACATAGTGTAGGCGGTCACGGTCAGGACGTAGGATAGGATCGCGAAGCCGGCATCGAAAACCAGCCACCAGGCCACTGACATCAGTGCGGCCGTGACCGCATAGCCCCGTTGCCCGGCCCACCGCCGGGCGGCCGACAGTACCAGTGTGTAGACGACCAGGAGCACGAGCGCCTTTGCTATCAGGACACAAACCTGGCTACTCATTGTCTGTTCCTCCCGTCTGCCGGTCGGCGCGTGAGTACCACATAGGCCGCGAGGGCGATTGCCAACCCGATCACCCAGGGCACTACGGAGCCCTGCCCGGCACTGTCCGAGGCCTGTGAGTTCGCCCCATCGCGGACCCGCCGAGGCGCCTCTATCTCTCTGACGCGCGCGTCCGACTCCACCGAGTTCACCTGGAACCCAAGCCCGCTGAACCCAGGCACAGCCATCAACTGGTCACGCACATTGCTGTCTACGAACCACAACGAGCCACTGACCTTGGCGAGGGCGCTCCAGTCGAACTGGTCCAGACGCACGAAACGGCGGATCAGCCGGCGGCTCTCGGCATCTTTGGCATCGTCTACGCACAGATCCCCGAATACCAGCAGGTGGCAGGCACCAGGCGTAGGCGGCAATGCCAGGATGTTGGCGGCCTTCTGCAGTGCGGTGACCCAGTCCGTCCCCAGGCCCTGGGCGGCGACGCCAAACGCTGCGTCGAACTGCTCCTGCGACCGGCGGCGGGAACGCACCCCTCTGATGTAGGCGATTTCCGAAGGCTCGGCGTCCACACCCAGCACGTAGCACTCGTCTTCCTGTGATGTGTTGGCCAGCGTTCGCACGTACTTCCAGGCGATCTCGCGAGCATCAGGAAGCTTGCTTTGGAACGAACCGCTGCGGTCGATGAGAATCACGATGCGGTTGAACGGCCGCTGCCTCCGCGACTGGGCCGGAGCGGGCGGCATGGCGGTAGCGAGCAGAACGCCAATCAGGGCCAAGACCGCGACAACAGTGGTGTGAGGCTGGGTCTGTTTCACTGGGGTCACTCTCTTTCCATGCGTCTACCGGCCTCCATCTCGGAGGCCCGGCGTTCCTGTACCATGCGCCCTGTGGGTTCCCTTGCAGACCGCCGAGCGTCAGCGACCCTTGTCGGTGAGAATGGCGCGGATCAGTTCGAGGTACTTGATGAGATTGTGGCCGGAGATGATGTCGTTCGTGGGATTCCAGGCTCTGTTGGCGTGAATGCAGAACCACGCCCAACCCCTGTCTGCGTACCGGTTGAGGCTTCCGCCCTCCTGAAAGTAGTGCCCCGGCGTACGGCCGCGTGAGTCACGTAGGTTCTGGGCCAGGTAGAACCCGTCAGGGGGCAGTAGGGGGTATTTGGAGGGCAACTCCAGCAGTATGTCAGTCTGCGACATGTTCCAGCCGCGCGGCAGGTGGAAGGCGGGCACGTGCACCCAGGAAAACGCATTCTCGTCGTAGTTGGCGGCTCCGTAACACTGCGCGAGCAGATACGCCTCCTGCACGATTCGCAGCATACGCGGGTCGGAACCGTAGGTGAAATGCGGTGCGTGGGCGAAGCTAGGGCCGGGCATGATGGACTGTGCCTCCTTTGCGATGGTTGTCTGCTGACCGAACCATGGGGAGGCAGTGGGGGACTGGAGTGTCAGGTGGGCGTCGCAACGACCGACTGGACAAGATGGATGTACGGGAAGACGGGGGCCGCCAATGTGGACATGCGCGTCCCCGATCTCCGCGTCGCGTGGACCCCGCCGTTGTGTGTAGGCCGAGAGGCCCGCCCGACCTGGCGGGCCCCCGGCGTATCGTGCTTCGCCTCACCCATTCCCGGCCGCTGACGTCCCCGCCATCGGATGGCTCGATACCGCCTCTCTCAGCCTCCCCAGGTCGACGTGGAGGTAGGTGGTCGTCGACTGGATTGAGGCGTGGCCCAGGAGCTTCTGGAGAGTGAAGAGGTCCACCTGGCTGTGTAGCAGCATGGTTGCGAAGGAGTGACGGAGGGTGTGCAGGCTCACTCCGGGGCGGTCGAGGCCAGCTACCTTCTTGGCGCGCTGGAACAGGTCGTGCAGGCCGTGGGGGCATAGGCGTCGGCCGTCGCGGCCGACGAACAGGTACTCGTGGTCCGTCTTTGGCCGGACATCCAGCCAGGTCTCGATGGCGTCCAGAACCTGAGGCACCAGCGGCACCATGCGCGACCGGCCTCCCTTGCCCTTGACGACCTGAAGCGTTGCTTCCGAGAGCGTAATGTCGGAGACCTTCAGGTTCAGCAGCTCCTGCCGACGCAGGCCACAGAAGATGAGCACAGACAGGGCGGCACGGTCGCGGATGGCCAGCAGGGAGTAGTGCTGGTCCTGGGTGGCGTCGAGCAGTGCCCGGCACTCTTCGGGCAGGAGGTAAGCCGGCACTCGGCCGTCGACCTTGGGGAGGCTCAGGCGAGCGCAGGGGCTTTTGGTTGCGTACTCGGCGTCCATGAGGAACTGCCAGAAGGACTTGAGGGCATGGAGGCGTCGGGCACGGGTTGCAGGTGCGAGGCCGCGCTGGGTGAGGTGGACCATGTACTGCCGCAGGATGCCGGACGTGATGGCCTCGATCTCGGGCTCGATCTGGCTCTCGTCGAGGAAGCGCAGCAGGTCACGGATGTCGGAGCGGTACGAGGAGACGGTCAGGGGACTGGAGGCCTTCTCGGCTTCGAGGTGGAGGTAGAACTGGTCGGCGAGGTCTACGATACGCATGGCTTGGGCGTCCTTTCCGCGTCGTCAGACGCGGCACGGACAGGCCCCGACGGACCCCATAACAAGGGCACAGTAAATCTGTCTTCCAACCTCCGTCCGAGATAATAATCCGTAGTTTCTGGCCCAATTTATGGCGGAGAGTGGGCCAATAAGCCGGATTAGAATCACAGCACTTCCGGCCCTGAGTACGTAAGTCCTAAGCCATTCTGTGCACACCAGAACGCAGGTTATGTGACTGCTTGAGCACTCCGTACGCTGTCATGTGGTTGCCGGCGGAAGCCGGTTGGGGCATACGCTTCGACGGTGGGGGAGAGGGGACCTCCCTCGGTGACTCGACTATTCAGGATCTCGGAGCCTGAAGTCGATCTCGTAGAGCTTCAGACTGACTTGGTTGGTGTACTTCAGGGCGTAGCGAATCCTCTCATCGCCGTAGTGGGCGATGATGAGGCCCTCGACGGTCTCTTCGTTGGTCGCCAGGTTCTCCGCGACCCAGCCCATGTACCGCAGGACCTGCCCAACCGTCGTGTCGCTTGTCTGGTTGCGCTTGAGCTCGACAACCAGCCAGCGGGGCTCCGTCCTGTGGTGCGCCAGGAGGTCGATGCTTCCTATCAGGCCGGCGGTGTACTCGTAGCCCACGACCTCACCGTCCTCCTCGTGCAGCGCCCACTCCTGCCCCAGGGAGAGGTTGTCCCAGTTGTCGCGCAGGAAGTCGTGTAGATGGCGCTCCAGCCCAAAGCGGACATCGGCCTCCGGCTCGCAGGCGAGTTCCGGGGGCTCTTGCTCAACGTCGGTCTCGGGCGCCAGCTCCTGCTGTCGCTCGAAGGCGTAGTGGAGGAAGTCCAGCGTCCATAGGTCCACGTCGAGTTCGGCCGCCAGTTGGGTCAGGACTTCATTGAAGGCGACGTAGCGCTGGGCGAAGGGGGCGCGACTGTCGACGTCGGGGAAGATGCCCAGTCGCTTAAGGCTGGCCTCGGAGCGAGTGTTCCACACTCCGTACCTGTCGGGCTCGACCACCAGCAGGATGCCTGTGATGACCGCTCGGCCCAGATAGGGCACCATCGAGCCGTCGGAGGGCGGCAGCAGCGCGTTGAGCCGCTCCTCGATGGGTCGATGGGCATCCACCAGGATCGCCAACGCTTCGCGGAGTAGGTCCATGTCCGCGCATATCTGGCGGCCCTGGCGGTGAAGGGGCCAGTGCTTGTTATTCTCGAACAGAAGGAAGCTGCGGAACTCCTCTTCGGTCAGTTCGGGGATGTTGGCCGGCGAGAAGACAGGCTGGTAGCGAGCCAGCACTTGCTTTTTGGCGGGCACGATGCTCTCGTACTCGGGAAGGTTGGCCTTGGCCCAGACCATGGCGGAGCGCAGGCGCCCCGCGGCCTGCTTGATAGCTGCATCCGATGGCATCCCGGTACCTCCTGGAGAGCGTGGCGTCGGGCGATAGGGCCCGGTGCGCGGCGGTTTTGGTCGGGCTCTATGCCTCCGTCCCATCACCCAGCCCCAACTCCTGCAGGGCCGCTCGCGTCTCTTCCTCGCTGTGGGCCGTCTGCGCGCCCTGAACTTCGAACTGCACCGTGATCTTCAGCGTCGGGTCATTGGCGAAGCGTGACAGCACCTTCGTGTAGAACGTCATCCACTTCTGCGACGCAGATCGGCCCCGCGGAAGTCGCGAGGTGTCGCCCTGCGGCGTTCCTAATGGCCACTGCTGGCAATCTTCTCCAGCTTCTCATGGACGATCCGCCACTCACCGCCGCGCCGTTCCCAGACCATGGTCATCTGCCCCACGCTCTCGTAGTTGGACTTGGGGCCCGTGCCGCGGAAACGCTGCACAAACCTGCTGGTGGCCATGTCTCCCGCGACGTCAACGTCGAGCCCGCTGATTGTGACTGCCATGCCGGGTTGTCGCGAGAACTCCTTCGCCTGGTAGGTGCGGTACCTCTGGTAGTTCATGCCGTCGATGTGGGCGTCCTGCCAGAAGCAGTCGAGATGGGTGGCCAGGTCATGGCCCTCAAGGGAGGAGCGCCACGTCTCATGGCGATCCCTGATAGCCTGCACGTCATTGCGACTGCGTTGGGCACCCTTGCTGACCGTCAGACTGACTGTGGCGCCCTCGGAAGCCAGGACGCCACCGGACGGTGACTGTCCACAGACCAGACCCGCGGTCCACTGACTGTCATACCGTTCCTCACCGGTGATGCTGTTGAAGCCAGCTTCGGTGAGGCGGGTCTGGGCTGTTTCGACTGACAGACCAATCACGTCTGGGATGGAGGAGTGCTGTGAGGTCTCCTGGTGTTCCTCTGTGGCCGTCTCCTCATCGTCGGGGTTGCTTTCGGCGCCCTTGCTGACTACCAGCCCGACCGAGGCTCCTCGGGCCGCGGCGGTGCCTCCAGACGGTGATTGGCCGCACACCAAGCCCTCGGCCCACTGATTGTCATATCGCTCTTCGCTGTTGCCGACGTCGAAGCCCGCCTCGATGAGACGCTCGTGGGCTGTGTCGACAGGTAGACCGGTGACATCGGGGACAGAGAGAAAGGTCGAAGATGGTTGCGGCTCATGCCGGTCAGATCCGCTGCGGCCGAGAACGAACCCCGCCAACGCCACGGCTGCGATCAGACAGACCAGCCCCGCTATGAGTACTAGACGCGGCGCATTGAGGCTGGAGCCGGTCGCCGCTGAGTGCGGCATTGCGGCCGGTTCGGGCGCCGTAGACGATGCAGGCGCAGAAGTGGAAGCCGCTGAGTCGGCAACCGGCGGCTGCACTGGAGGGGATGTCGCCGGCTGCGGGCTCCCCTCAGACGGCACGCATGCACTGCTCGCCGCATCGTGATGGGCGACGAGATCCGGGGGAAGGGCGTGCTCAGGCCGGTCTGGTCGCATATCCTGTGCTACTACGTCTGGTCGTCCGGGGGCGGGGTCGACGATGGTCGCGGCACCCGACGGAGGCGGTCTTGGCAAAGGCTGGTCCGCAGGCGCCGACTCCTTCGACGGGTAGGGCCTTGGTGGCCGTCGCGCGTAGGTGCGGATGGCTCCCGCGCCCAGGCGGATGTTGAGTTTGGGGAGGATGATCGCGACGAGGAGCAGAGCGAAGAGGGCGAGGGCGATGACAGCGATGGCCGCCAGCGCGCTGCGCACGAACCCGCCTCCGGCCCGCCGGAATGTGAGTTCTACCGTTTCTAGCTCCCTGGTCTCGTAGGTCTTTCCCTCGGGGATCACGTGGAGGTCGCCATCGGTGGCCATTGCGCCCAGGTCCATGACGCCTTTCTCACCGGCCGTCTTGGTGACCGTACGCCACTGAACCCTGCGGAAGTCGGTCTTCATCACAGCGCCGCGCATCGTCCCGGTGTTCACCTGGAGCCCACCGAGAATGGTGATGCGCACCTGATTGCCATTGATGCTATACGTGCCCTGCGTTTGGCTTTGTCCTGAGAACACATCATCCAGGTACACCGTGCCGTCGCGCCGAAAGTCCAAGACCGGCCGGGATGTCTGTTTCTCCCCTGTAAGCAACTCCTCAGTCAGCTCGTCCGTGCAGACATATCGGGCCTGCAGCCGTTTCTCGCAGCCCGCGCATGTGAGGGCGACGAGGAGCAACCCAAGGGCGGACAGGCGATGGCGGGACATCGGGAACACCTCCAGGCATGCGTCAGGGGAGCAGTAGTCGTTCCCCTGCACCGGCAGATAACGACCCTGGGCTGGGTCACCGCGCCATGTCCGGCGCCACTGACGCGACGGCGCAATGGCCCCTCAGAAACGGAAGCCGGCCTGCCTTCCCAAGCCTGCTCCCCGTACGCCTAGGCGGGGGCTACATAGGGCCCGGAGTTGCCCCCTGCAGGTCCAGATATGCGCACTGTGCGCGACAGGTGGTACCAGACCTACTCCCCCAAAGCCCTGATCGCCGCATTCAGTGGATCGGTGTAGAAGACCGGCTGGATCCTGCTCAGCAGTTCGTCCGGCACGTCCGCAAGATCGCGCTTGTTCTCGCTGGGGATGATGATTGTCTGGGCACCGGCCTGTTGTGCGAGTTCCATCCGCTCCGGGAGGTTGGTCACCTTCAGCAGCAACCCCTGCACGCTCATCTCGCCCAGTACCACCGTCTTGGGCCTCACGGGCCTTTCGAGAAGGGCGGAGACCAGTGAGATGAAGAACGCCACCGCCGTCTCAGTGCCCTCCTTCGCCTGGGTGAGGTTCACCGCCTGAATGGTGAAGTCATAGGCCTTCAGGTCGCGGTCGATGCCCAGATTGCGGGTGTTCGCCTTCAGATAGGCGTCGGCCGTCTTGATGCCTTCCTTCATTGGCGTCGACAGCGCACCCAGCGGGATGATCCTCCCGGAGCCGGGGTTGGTCTGGGTCTGGATCAGGAACATCGCCAGCTTCCGGTCGGCCGCGTCCCAGCCCACGGTGTAGACGGAGCCCGCCGGCAGCGACTCCGCTATCAGCAGCCCTCCCTCGCCCGACTCGGGCAGCGGGACGAAGGTCTCCTGGCCCGTCTCCTTGTCGATGTAGGAGAAGTTCACGTTCCAGTACTCCAGCCCGCCCATCTTCTTCAACTGCTCTTTCACGCGGCGGCGCATCTCCATGGCGATGCACAGGTACTCCTCCACCTCGTCTTTGCTCGCCTCCCCGTGTGGATGCAGCAGCTTCAGCAGGCCGGACACCGTCTTGCGCACCGCCTTCTGGTCGCGCCCGTGCAGGTGACTGCCGAAGCGGAAGTGCCCCTCAGCGACGTCGGCGTAGCTGGTGTTTCGCAGTTGGGTCATGACCTCGGCCAGGAAGTCCGTGACCAGGCCGAAGTGGTCTGTGTAGAACTCATCCTGGGTCTTTCCGAACTCCCAGCCCGGCATGAAGAAGTGGAGCCGGTCGTAGTAGGCCGTGTCCATCTCCTTCGGCATGGCGTAGAACAGGTTGCTGGTGCGGCTGATGGTCTCGATATCCCCGTCGATGTTGC
Source organism: uncultured Armatimonadia bacterium (assembly GCA_964423635.1). Lineage (GTDB taxonomy): Bacteria > Armatimonadota > Zipacnadia > Zipacnadales > JABUFB01 > CAYRFY01. The sequence goes on from CAYRFY010000369.1 coordinate 7,981, forward strand.
CCATCAGGGCGATGGAGCCATCCGCCGAGATGGTGTCCCTGCCCCGACTGAACATCCCGTCTTCCATGTAGCCCTTCATGATGTCGATGCCGTTGCGGTCCTCGAACTTCACCCCTGCGACCTCGTCGAAGCACACCACATCCCAAAGACACACCAGGCCCTTGCGCCCCGTTCCCAGGTGGACAAACATCTGCGCAACAGTCGTTCGGCCGCCGGAGACGAGGTGGCTGTACGGACTGACCTGCTGAAAGACGAAGGACTTGCCGGTGCCGCGGGGCCCCAGCTCGATGATA
>CAYRFY010000370.1:0-8272 GCA_964423635.1 uncultured Armatimonadia bacterium
GCTCTCAGAATGACACTCTTGGCGAAGGCGGGCTTTTCGGCCGCGCTTCTAGGCCCCCAGCAGGCGCTGCAGCGTCCCTCCGGCAATGGCCCTTTTGTCGGCGTCCGAGATCTCGGCGTACATGATCTGCGCCACCGGGCCGCCCGTCTCCAGGACGGGCAGGTTGGTGCCGAACACCAGTCGCTCGGGACCAAAGCGCTGCACCACGGCCTCGATCCCCCGGTGGACCTGATAGGTCGTTGTCTCCAGGTACAGGTTATTGTGCTTATCCCACAACGGGTAGATATGCCGGTCGATGCGGTAGTACGTATCCAGGAGGATGACGGGAAGGCCGGGATACTCCGCCAGCAGGGCCGACAGCCCGGCCCAGTCGATCTGGGCGGCATCCACCAGGACGGGCACCGCCAATTCGGCCAGGGCCGCCAGTGTGTCCCCCATGCACCAGGTGGCAATGGTATACTGATGCTCCCCGGGCCACAGTCTCACGGCGCCCCGCCGCTGTCGCACCGCGGCGGCGAACTCGCGAGGTGGCGGCAACTCTCTGGTTGCCTCGGGCAGACCGACGAAACACGGATAGAGCCGGCCTTGGCCCTCGATCTCGGCAAGCAGTCGCGCATTGCCCTGGGCAGGGGACCACTCTCGGGCGAGCACATGATGAACCAGGGCGCAGGCGATGCCCGCGCCGTCCAGCTCGGCAAGGAGCTCCGCCGCCGTGGAGAGCTCACGCTCGGTACAGACGGCCGGACGGCCGATACGGCAGTTGCAGTCGAAGAATGCGATCTGTGGCGGCACGATGCCCTCCTTGCGTGGGGCCTGCGGTTCGCACTTCCTGCTCGCACGCCAGTTCGCCCCCAAGCTCGAGCACTCCTTTGCCCTTGAGCGAATCGGGCGCAAAGGCTAATGTAGCTTGTTGAGGATGCCGAGTCAGTCTAGCAGGGCGGCGGGACCAAAGAGCGCAAACGCTGCGGCCAAGTGCCCGGAGATGGCCGACACAGGGCGGGAGGGAGCATGGACGAGCACCACATCCTATCACAGCAGGGAAAACAGATGACCTCACGGTCTGTGTACGAGGGGCGAGTGGTGAACCTGCGCGTGGACACCATCCATCGTGGCCGGGACCAGGTGCTCACGCGAGAGGTGGTGGAGCATCCGGGAGCCGTGGCGATTGTGGCGGTCTTGGATGCCGGTGACCTCGTGCTCGTTGAGCAGTGGCGCCATCCGGTGTCCGAGGTCCTGCTGGAGGTTCCCGCGGGCACACTGGACCCTGATGAGGAGCCGCTTTCGTGCGCACACCGCGAGCTTGCGGAGGAGACGGGCTACACCGCGGGGCGCATGGAGCCGTTGGCCGTGTTCTACAGTGCCCCGGGCTTCTGCACCGAGCGTCTCCACGCCTATCTGGCCACGGGTCTGCTTCCCGGCGCGCAGGCGCTGGATGAGGATGAGGTGATTCGGGTTCGCCCGGTGCCGCGGGCGGAGGCCGTGCAGATGTGCCTCGACGGCCGGATCCGCGATGCCAAGAGCATCGCGGCGATCCTCTGCGCCGAGCGGGCGTTGAACAGGACATGAAGAGGCGGAGTTAGAATATAGCAAGGGGTTCGTGGGCGCTCCCGGGGCTTTGGCGGCGAATGGCGCGGGGGCAACGGAGGGCGCCGGTGGACGGCAACCGGCGGACGCACCCGGCGACGGCGGGCGGATGCATCGCACACCACCCAGAAGTCACAGTCAGGGGGGGCCAAGATGACGGTTCGGTTCGACGAAGAGCAAGTGCGCGACCTGGACGCTTGTCTGAAGCTGGAGTGGCTGGAGACCAACGGCCTGGGCGGCTACGCGATGGGCACGGTCTCGGGCGCCAACACCCGGCGCTACCACGGCCTGCTATGCGCCGCCATCCGGCCGCCCGTGGATCGTCGCATGTACTTGAACAAGCTGGAGGAGCGGATGAGTGTGGGGGGCGTGGAGAGCCCGCTGTCGTGCAATCTTTACGGCGAGTTCGTGCACCCCGACGGTTTCTCCAACCTGACCGGCTTCCGCCTCGACCCCTGGCCCACGTGGACCTATGAGCTGCCGGGGGCCATGGTGGAGAAGACGGTGACCATGGTCCATGGGGTCAATGCCACGGTGGTGCAGTACAAGTGCCTGCACGCCGACGGCCCGGCCACGCTGTTCATCCGTCCCCTGATCGCCTGGCGTGACCACCACCACCTGACGGGCGCCATTGTGCAGTCGAGCCCGGATGTCAGTCCCGGGCCGGAGACGGTGCGCCTCAGCAGGTTCGGCGACCCCAGCCTGATCCTGCACGTTCCGGGCGCCCGTTTCTGGGGCGCGGCCGACTGGTACTACGGCTTCACCTACCCCGAGGAGGCCGCCCGCGGCCTGGACTTCACCGAGGACCTCTACACCCCCGGAGAGCTGGAATGGACCCTGCGCACAGGAGACACAGCCACCGTGGTGGCCGCCATCGAGCACACCCTTGGCACCTCGGTGGAGCGCACGCTGCAGGCGGAGAGAGAGCGGCGGGAGCAAATCGCGCAGGCCGCCCCCGAGGGCGACGCCGTGGCCAGGACGCTATTCCTGGCCGCCGACCAGTTTGTGGTCAAGAGGCCCCTGCGTGGTCAGGACGCGCACTCTGAGACGTGGAGCGTCATCGCGGGCTACCCCTGGTTCACCGACTGGGGACGTGACACCATGATCGCGCTGCCGGGGCTGTTTCTCACCACCGGCAGGCACAGGGAGGCCGCCGGGGTTCTGCAGGTGTTTGCCGACGCCATGCAGGGCGGCCTTGTCCCAAACATGTTCTCCGACCAAAGCGACGGGGCGGCGTACAATACCGTGGATGCGACGCTGTGGTTCTTCGCCGCCGCCCGGCGCTACTACGACGCCACCTCGGACCTGGACCTGTTCCGCAATGGCCTCTTCGGAGCCCTGAAAACGGCACTGGCGGCCCACATGCAGGGCACCGACTTCGGTATCCGGATGGACGAGGACGGCCTGATCGTCGCCGGCGATGCCTCCTCGCAGTTGACCTGGATGGACGCCAAGGTCGGAGACCACGTGTTCACCCCCCGCCACGGCAAGGCCGTGGAGATCAATGCCCTGTGGTACTCGGCGATCCGTACCGCCGAGTTCTTCGCCAAGAAGCTGGGCGAGGAGGCGGCCTCGTACGCCAAGCTGGCCCGGGTGGTGAAGGACTCCTTTGTCGCTACATTCTGGAGCGACGAGCTGGGCTACCTGTACGACTGCGTCCGTGAGGACTACAAGGACCCGGCGCTGCGGCCCAATCAGGCCATCGCCGTGTCTCTCCCCTACTCGGCCCTGTCGCTGGAGCAGGAACGATCGATCGTGCGCGCCCTCACCGAGAAGCTCACCACCCCCTACGGCCTGCGGACGCTCTCGCCCGAGGATCCGGCCTACCGGGGACGTTATCAGGGGGACCCGTGGTCTCGTGACGGCGCGTACCATCAGGGCACGGTGTGGCCGTGGCTGCTGGGGCCGTATCTGTCGGCCTATCTGGTGCTTGGGAACCGTTCGGAGGAGGCCAAGAGGGCGGTGCGCGAGCTGGTCCGCCCCCTTATCGAGCACCTGGGGCAGGCCGGTCTGGGCACGATCTCCGAGGTCTTCGACGGCGATGAGCCCCAGCGCCCCGGTGGCTGTCCGGCGCAGGCCTGGAGTGTGGCGGAGCTGCTGCGGGTGTGGGTGGAGAACGATCTGGGGAAGGCATAGGAGCTCGGCCGAGAAGCGGGGTCTGCCGTGAGGATGTCATCCTGGAGCGTCGGCGGCGCAAGCTCGAGCTTGCGCCGCTTGGGCGAGGAATCTCATTGAATGCCAGGAGGTTCTTCGAACTGCTCCCTTCGGGAGCGGACGCTCTCAGAATGACACACTCCAAGAAGGTGGGCTTTGGGCCCGTACCGCCGGACGCCTCGCTCGGCCCGCCGGGCCGAAGTTCGGCGCCAAGGTGCCGATAATGGAACCCGAGACGGTGGCGTGCGGATCGGCAAACCAGGGTCTTGCAGAAAGGATGCACCATGGGCGTTTACCTGCCAACAGCGGCGGTGGGCAATGGAAGAGTGCTTTGCACCATCGGCGGCTCAGGCGAGATCATGACGTTCTTTTACCCGCACATCGACTTCGCGCAGAATGTGCGCCAGCTCATGCCCGCGCTGTACGTGGGCTCCGAGGGATGCGGGCGCGTACTGTGGGCCTTCGATGCGGAGTTCGAACGCTCTCAGCGTTACCTGAGTCAGGCCCGCGTGCTAGAGACCGATCTACGCCTGAGCTCGGACGGCGTGGTGCTTCGATTCACGGACTTTTGCCCCCCGGACTCGACGGCGCTGGTGCGCAGAGTCAGGGTCGAGTGTCAGGGCTCGAGACCCTTCGAGGGGCTGTTCATGCAGTATTACGAGCTGCGCCTTTACGAGGTGACAGGCAAGCAGTCGGTGAGATACATGCCCGAGGAGGGCGCACTGCTACAATACTTCCGGGACATCGCCGTGGCCATTGGTGGTGAACGGCCCACGGACTGGCGCTGCGGCAAATCCATCGACGAGGGATTCCGGAGTGCCAAGAGCGACGTGGTGAACGGTCATCTGAACGGCCAGCCCGAGGACATCGGGCAGGTGGACTTCGCGCTGGGATGGCGACTGTACGTGGAGCCCGGGCAATCCACGGAGTTCGACATCATCATGGTGGCCGAGCCCACACGGCAGGAGGCCATCAAGACAGTCGGCACTCTGAGCCGCGCCGGCGGCCGGCGTCTGGAGGAGCAGACGGTCGAGCAGGACCGGCTCTGGCTGGGGGGTCTCAAGAGGCCCGACGTGGCCCCGCGCTTCACCGATGCGTACGATCGGGCGCTGCTGACCCTGCATATGCTGCAGGATCGGGACACCAGCGCCGTGATCGCCGCGCCGGAGTTCGATCCCAGCTATGAGCTGTGCGGCGGCTACGGCTATTGCTGGCCCCGCGACGCCACCGAGGCCATGGTGGCACTTGCCATGGCCGGCGAGCCGCTGGGGATGGGGCGCTTGGCCGACTGGTATCTCAAGGCCCAGCTTCCTTCGGGCCAGTGGGGCCAGCGGTACTGGTCGGACGGGAACATGGCTTCGTCGTGGTCGCTGCGGGAGGACTTCATGCAGGTGGACCAGACGGCCGCGGCGTTGATCGCCATTTGCGATGACGTGATGTCGCGCCCGGAGGAGGAGGCCGAGGCTCGCGCCGCCTCCCGCTGGGACGCCGTGGAGCGCGGCGCCGGGGCCCTGGCGGCCATGGTTCGCCAGGACGGCTGGCACTCGCCGGCCTGCGACCTGTGGGAGACCTTCAGCGGCACCTTCGTGTACACCAATGCCGGCATCTACAGAGCCCTGCAGGACTGCTCGGCCGTAGCCCGCCTGACCGGACATGCCGACAGCGCGGCCCAGTGGGCGGCGCTGTGTGAGCGGATGAAGGCGGCGACCTTAGCCATTCACACGGGCGCCTACTTCCCCCGGGGCATGCTGGGCCACGGGGAACCGGACCTGGCTGCGGACTCCTCGACTCTCGGCATCTCCGAGCCCTACTGCATGATCTCGCCCGCCGTGCCTGAGGAGCGCCGGCTGATTGAGACCAATCTCGAGTTCATCCGGCAGAGGCTGACCTACACCATGCAAGACGGATCGGAGGGCCTCCTGCGCTACGAGGGCGAAGGCTATCTGGGCGGGGTGATCGGGTGTGTCAACACCCTGTGGTATGCCCTGGTCTGCCTGCAGGTGGCCAACTCCTACAAGGGCGAGGACGACGGCCGGGCCGCGGAGCTGCGGCAACTGGCGGAGGGCTACATCCACTTCTGCCTGGACCACGCCACCCCGACAGGCCTTCTCCCCGAGTTGATCGGCACCCGGCCGGACTATCCCTACTGGGCGGCCCCCCATAGCTGGGCCTCGGGTCTGATGGTCAAGTGCATCCTGGAGCTGGACAGGCTCGGGCGGCCGTAGGGCAAGAACTGGGGCGCCCGGCGCCCTGGCCGGTAGGTATCTTGCCCACATCGCCCGGTGGCGCGGAGCCCGTCGCTGTGGGCCCGCCGCGCGGCCCGGCTCGCGAAGGCCCCTGTGTCGCTTACGGGGGCCTTTGTTGTCTGGCAAGACCGGTGGCGGTGCCGCCGACCGGGGCCGGACAGGGCCGAGCGCCGCCCGGTGGCGACGGGCGACCCGGGCCATGCCGGTCGCAAAGAGGGCGGATCCGGGCCCTTGGACAACACCGGCGGGGATGGTATAGTGAATGTGGGCACATGTACCGAGACATGCCGTCGCCCCGGTCATACCACCCGTCCGACGCTGCACGCGAAGAGGACCTCTTCATCATGAGCCAGCCGCTGGGCGCCTTCGTCATGGTCTTGCACGGGCACATCCCGTATGTGTTGGGGCACAGCACCTGGCCCCACGGCAGCATGATGCTGTACGAGGCCGCGGCCGAGACCTACCTGCCGCTCTTGTGGTCGCTGGAGGAGCTGGTCGCCGAAGGGATTTCTCCAAACATCACCATGAGCCTGAGCCCGATCACCGTGGAGCAGCTCAGCGATCCACGGTTCAAGAGGTGGTTCGAGTCGTATCTGTCCGGCAAGATGCAGGTGGCGGGGGAGAATGCCCGGGAGTTCGAGCGGCACCGGCAGGGCCATCTTGCCTACCTGGCACAGCAGTGGCAGGGGCGCCATCGGGCACTGCGCGAGGCCTTCATCGACGGCTACGGCCGGGACATCGTGGGCGCCTTCCGGCGGATGCAGGACGACGGCCATATCGAGGTGATGACCTGCGCCGCCACCCACGGCTATCTGCCGCTGCTGCATGAGGACGTGAGCGTCCAGGCTCAGATCCTGCAGGCGGTAGAGAACTACGAGCGCCACTTCGGGCGCCGCCCCCGGGGCATCTGGCTGCCGGAATGTGCCTACCGCCCCAAGTGCCACTGGGCTCCGCCGCCGGAGATCGGCTACCCCGAGACGCCGTATCCCCGCAAGGGGATCGAGGAATTCGTGGGCGAAAACGGCTTCGACTACTTCATCGTCGAGACCCACATGCTCGGCGGCGGCCATCCGCAACCGGTGGAGGTCCGGCGCGAGGACACGCTGGGCAAGGCCTGGAGCCACCTGCGACACGTGCGCGAGGCCTCGACCTACTGGGGGCCCAACACCCCGTACCGTCCGTATTTCGTGGGGACAGACATCGAGAACCACCCGCCTGTGGCCGTGATGGCCCGCGACCCGGAGACGAGCCAACAGGTCTGGAGCGGCCGGCACGGCTACCCGGGCGACGCCTGGTATCTGGAGTTCCACAGGAAACACACGCCCGGCGACCTGCGCTATTGGCGGGTGACCGACGACACCGGGGATCTCGGGGCGAAGGCCTGGTACGAGCCGCAGCGCGCCGACGACATGATCCTGGGTCACGCGGGACATTTCCTGTGGCTGGTAAAGGAGAAGCTGCGCCACGCCCCGTGGGAGGGCGGGATGCCGGTGGTCTGCGCCCCCTTCGATGCCGAGCTGTTCGGGCACTGGTGGTTCGAGGGGCCCAGGTGGCTGGCGAAGACCCTCCGCTGGATGAACCAGGACCCGGAGCTGCAGGTGATGACCGCCTCGGCGTATCTGGGCACCCACTCGCCGGACCGGGCGCTGGCGCTACCCGAGGGCTCCTGGGGCGCCGGCGGCGGGCACTATATCTGGATGAACCACGACACCGCGTGGACCTGGCATCTGATCTACGCGGCGGAGAAGGACTATACCGCCCTCGTCCGCGCCCACGCCCCCGGCCATGATGAGACGATGAAGCGTCTACTGGCTCAGGCCGGGCGTTGCCTGCTGCTGATGCAGGCCTCAGACTGGCAGTTCCTGATGACCACGGAATCGGCGCACGACTACGCCAGCAGGCGGCTGCGCCACCACTATGACGACTACGAGCTGGTGGCCCGCATGGCGCGCACCTACGCGGCCGGCAGGACCATCTCCCAGGCGGAGTGGGCGCGCTTTGGTGACATCTGCTCCCGTGATCCGATCTTCCCCACCCTCGACCCCACCTGGTGGCAAAGGCTGCGCCGGCCCGCGATCGCGTAGGAGTACAACGGGCACGGACGGCCAACGGCTGCGCGAACCCGGAAGCGAGTGGGATCTGGCAGACGCCGGGTGATTCACGGTGCGGTCTTGGAAGACCGCAGGCACGGAGGCTGTTCTGCCGGTGTTGTGGTTACCGGCGTGACGTGTGGGGCCTACGGTGCGGGTCCCGCCCGGCGGGAACCGCGGGCGCAGACGGCCAGACGC
>CAYRFY010000371.1:0-4068 GCA_964423635.1 uncultured Armatimonadia bacterium
CAACACACTGCCGTTATGCGCCTACGGCAAGCTACACAGGCCCGCGCCCTACAAAGCGGCGGCGCCCCAAGCCGTCCGCCGTTGCCTCAGCCCTCTGCTGAGCGGCAGTATCGCGCAAGCGCCTCGCAGAGACGCCGGGAGGGAAAGCGGGGCCGAAGGGCCTGCAGGGAGGGGCGCCGTCGCCGTTTCGCGCCACGGCCGTTCCCCGCCTCTACTGCAATCCCTCCAGCGCCGCGATCACCTGCGCTTTGAACTCTTCGGCATCATAGCCCTCAGGCGCCCGCCTCTGGTTCAATCTGTCCCAGGGCGCCATGGCGTCTCGGAGCTTTGTGGCCGCCGAGACGTCCGCGCCCTGGCGCGCCCCGGCCGTCGCCACATCGTGCAGCGTCTGGTACAGATAGAAGTCCTCGGCCCCCTCCCGGCAGCGCTCGAACTGGAGGGTCGGATACAGCCCGCCCTTCCCGTAGCAGAGCATGGCCGTGTCCGGCTCGCGGCCGTCGAGGTCGAAGAACTGGTAGCCGTGGAGGATGTTCAGATGCCACTGCCACCGGGCCCGAACCCCGCGCATGAACTCGATCCACTGGTACAATCCGAAGGAGTAGCGGGAGGTTCCCTGGTTGTAGATGTGGATTTCCTTGCCCAGCTTCTCGGCCTCGGCCATCACGGACTCATCGTGATTGTTGAGACTGCTGACATCCAGGGCCTCGAAGAACCGTTGGTGCCAGTGGAGCAGGTCATCGAGGTCCTCGGGCCGCTGGTTGAAGTGCACGCTGTAGGCGCCGCTGGTGCGCACCGTCTCGGGGTAGGCGGCGGAGACTTCGGCCATCATCTGCATGAAGGCCAGCTCCTCCTCGGCCTGGGCCCTGACCCGCGTCTCGTCACACATGGCGTAGTAGATCAGCGGCCAGTTTTCGGCCCTGGCGTGGGCATCCACGGCGCCCCAGGCGCGCAGGAGCGCCTCCTGATACTCCAGGCCGCTGTCCTGCTCCACCTTTTGACCCGCTGCACCCTTGACGTAACGGTCGTGCAGACCGATGAAGCGCTGGCCGCCGTAGCCGTTGATGGGGCGGTCAAAGCCGTGCTCTCGCAGGAGAGAGAAGAAGCCGTCCATCGCGCCGAAGTCGATCTCCGGCTGCCCGTCTCGCCAGCCCTTCAAAGTCCAGCTCGGGCCACCGGAGACCGCGTTCATCCCGTGCTCGCCCAGGAGCACCAGGGTCTGTTCCAGGGCCCTGCTTTGCTCCTGTTCGGAGAGCATGCCGGGCGGCATCAGGCCGAAGAAGCCCATGAGGTAATCGGTGTCGCGGCTGAGGGTGGCCGTACTTACCCGCAGCAGCAGCGGCACCCGCACCAGTGTGTCGCCCTCGGGGGAGACCACGGCCAGCGCGCCCTCATAGCTGCCCGGCGTCGCATCCTCCGGAACACGGACCGTCACCACGATCTGCCGCGTGATGCCCTCCGGCAGCGCCTGGGTCTCGGCCGGGCGCAGAGTATGGGGCCTGATATGATAGGCGATGGAGCCAAAGCCCCGGCTGGTGTTGTACCACACCGAGGCCACCTCGGCCGCCAGCTCCCCCGGTCCGCTGAAGGGCTCCAGCACCAGCCTGCACTCACCGAGGTCCTTGAGCGGACGCAGGGCGAGGCAGAACGGCTCGTACTCACCCCGTGCCGCCAGGCGGCGGATGCTCAGCGCTTCCGCCGTCACCGTCTCGGCGGGCACCGAATTGGGGCCGATGTCCTGCTCGATATCCACCGGCCAGGCCACCAGGCCTCTGGCCTGCCAGTCGGCGGAGGGCGTGAACTCAGGGGCGGGCGGGTCCAGGCAGACCGCTCGGGCCCGGAAGTCGTCGGCCACCGTCTCCATCTGGGCCGCCAGCCAGTCGCTGCCCTCCTGGTCCTCCGCCCCGCAGATTGCTATTGCGGCCACCTTGCTGCCCCAGGTCCGGTCGGCCTCGAAACGAAGGCTCAGACCCTCGGTTGTCGCCTCAGCGGTGAAGGTCGCCGGTCGGGCCAGCTCGTCGGCCATATACGTATCCCACACATCCACCCCCACGGGCTCCACGTCCTCGAAGCGGTAGAGCACATGGGCCGCGCCGTCGGGGCGGCTCTCCTTCCAGGCCTCCTCGCCATTGACCACGATCCGGCGCTCCGTATGCTGGGCCTGCTCGCCCCCCCAGTAGCCCGAGTTCTCGTAGATCACCGTGACATCGTACCGCCCCGGCTCGCAGTCCACCTGGAAGTTGTAGCCTCCGGCCTCGCAGAAGTCCTGCAGAAGCAGCGTGCCGAAGGTGGTATCTCGGTCCGCCCCGTTCCAGGGCGCCCCGCCCGCCGGCCCCCAGCCGTAGCCGGCCTCGGCGCTGTACACCGTCTCATGCGACACGGCGGTCCAGCCCAGCATCACCGACTGGTTCGGGGGGCCGAAGTCGAAGGCAAAGACTCCCGCGGGCCGTGCGGTCCTGACGAACCGGATGTTGTCGATGATGACCCGGCCCTCGGCGCCCTTGCCGCCGAAGCCCACATCCAGACGGACGATGCTGTCGGGGTCGATGTTCCGCTTGATGTCGTTGTTCCTGCTGCCCGCCTCACCCCGGAACAGCCCGTTGACCGGGATCACCCACCGTCCCGGGCCGGGGGCGAAGCTGATCTGGGAGTTGTGGCGGTTCCAGTAGCTGCGACCCGAGCCCTCCCAGGCCTGGTCGGCGATGAGAGTGTAGGCGGGAATCGGGCGCTGGTTGGGGTTCAGAACGTCGATGACCAAAGCGTCGTAGTCCGACCAATCGCCGGGCACCTTGTTCCAGTACAGGTACGCCCCGTGGTACTCGGCGCCGGGATCGAAGGTGACCTGCAACGCTTTCCGGCCATGCGTGACGCCCTCGGTGACCAGTTCGGGAGTGCCGCTGACGAATTGCCAGTCGGCCAGGGCGGCCTCCTCCTCGAAGTCGCCGAGCAGTTCCACTTCCTGAGCCGAAACGATACAGACCGACACCAGCAGACAGACGACGGCGCAAAGCGGCGTCCAGGTGCGCATGGCGGTCCTCCGGTCCATCTGGTAGTTGTGGCTCCGGCGGTTCATGTCTCCCCGCGGCCACTGGATGCAATTCCGCCCAAGGAGTCAAAGCACCTACCGGGGAACCGACAAATGTCGGGTGCTGCCGAGCGCCGCCGGCCGACCGCTTTCGTCCGCGCTCTCTTGCCCGGCCGCCGGCGGAAGACCATCCCGTCCGCCATTGCCGCCTACCGCGATCTCAGACCACAACCGCACAGGAGGCCTGTGAGATGTGGAATCATCCCCTGACCATTGCGCTACTGACCCTGGGTGGACTGGCCCTGGCTCAGCCCGCCATCGTGCAGAAGGTCGATGACTTCGAGACCGACGACATCTCCGCCTGGCAGACCAGTATGTCGCCGGACTACTACAAGGGCGGTACGGGCCAGAAGGGCCTGCAGATCGTGGAGGACCCCGACCGCGGCAGGGTCTTGAGCTGCGATATCCAGTTCGTCAAGGACACTGAGAGCGAGCCGGTCTTCATCACGCGCTCCTTCGATCCCCAGCCCAGCAAGCCGGATGTGGTCGGCGTGCGGTTCTGGGCCAAGCTCACCCAGACGGCGGTGGCTCCCGAGGCCGGTTTCAGAGTACGGCTGCGCACTTCCGATACCAGCTTCAACGATTATGACGTGCAAGACCAGCTCGGCAAGCCCTTTCCCACGGGCGAGTGGGTGCAGGTCGAGCTGGACACAGGCATCAACCCCGCGGTGCGGAATATCTGGGGCTCGCTGTTTGGCACCATCCGGGAGATGACCTTCCGGCTGGATGACATCGACGAGCAGAACGCCCATTTCGCGCTTCTGCTGGATGACATCGAGCTACTCGTGACCCAGCCGCAGGAAGAGACTTTCACCCCCACCTTCAAGCAGCGGTTCAAGCAGGATGATGTGACCCGCATTCTTCTGCTGAGACACCGGGCGGCGGGCTACACCAACATCGAGCAGGCCATCGCCGACGTCGACCGCGCCATCCGTGTGGACACCTTCTTCTACCGGGGCCTGCACTTCGAGTTCTTCGGCTTCCCC
>CAYRFY010000371.1:4078-8260 GCA_964423635.1 uncultured Armatimonadia bacterium
AGACGTATGAGGCCATCACCCAGTATGACGCCATCATCATGCTGGATGTGGACCCATACATGATGAGCTACGAGCAGTGCGCCTGGATCGCCGATGCGGTGGCCTCCGGTGTGCAGCTTCTGGTCTTCGGCGGTCCCGTGACACTGACTCACGCCAAGGGCTTCAAGGCGCCTTTGCGCTCCGTGCTCCCGGTGACCTTCGAGACCGATGCCAAAGACATCCAGGCCAATAGCGCTCCCGAGCCGCAGGGGACGCATCCTCTGAATCAGGGCCTCGACCCCCGTGGATTGGGGCGCGTCTCGGCGATGCACGCGCTGACCCCGCGCCCCGACGCCCAGGTGCCCTGGACGGCGGCGGGAGAGCCGCTGCTCATCACCGGGCCCATCGTGCGCGGGCGCTCCACGGTGGTCAATACCATGGCCGCGGTGGCCCAGTCGCCCACCGGCGACTTCTTCACCTCCGACCTGTCCGATGACCTGCTGCGCAAGCTGGTGCGCTTCGTGCTCGGGCGCGAGAAGACCCCGGCAATCGTCGACCTGCAGCTTCCGCCCGCGGCAATGCTGGGAGGCGGTGAGGCGGCGGTCCGCGTGGCCGTCGCCGAAGGCACGGCGGCCCCCACGCTCACCGTGGATGGGGAGGCGGTCAGGCCCTCCCGGGTCGCGGACGGGGACTACCTGTTCGAGACCACCCTGGCCCAGAGCAGGGCCTCGGAGGAGGTCCACCGCTTCCGTCTCGAGGTCGCGCGGGCCGGAAAGCTCGCGGACTGGCGAGACTTCGCGGTGACGGTCCAAAACCCCCTCCGCCTGGAAGCCGTGTGGACACGGGGCAAGTACACCTTCGCCCCCGGAAGCCCGGTGGAGCTCTCCGCTTTGCTCTCGCGCCGCGATGTCCCCCAGGTCTCGGCCTCCTCTCGCACGGTGGTCACCTACGGTGAGGGCGGCTTGCCCGTCAGCATCGACGGATTCGTGGATGCGTGGGTCGAAAAGCCCGGGACGGGTGAGTCAATCCACGACCAGCTCGGACCCCGTGATGTGAAGACGGAAGCCCACGGCGGCCTGCTGCCCTCCTGGACGGTGACGGGCCTGGCTCAGGCGGGCCGCAGCGATAGCGATCTGAAGATCGCCGAGGACCCCACGATCCTGTCGTGCACGCGCAGGGTGAGCACCGAGGCCGAAGGGGTCGTGACTATCGACAATGACTTCGAGGTCACACAGGACCTCAAGGCGGGGCGGCTGCCGCTGCTCATCAGCCTCCCGGTGCAGACCTACGCCGGGATGGCGTACACGGTGGAGCAGGAGGGCAAGGTCACCGAGGCCACCTTCCCCGCCGCGGCCCACAAGCCCAAGCTCTTCGATGGCAAGGGTCTCAAGCTCACCATCGCCACACCCGAAGGGCCCCTGGTCATCGAGGTGCTCGATCCGGCACTGCGGGTGTGGGCCCGAGACCTGCGGCAGTATGACATGCCGACCTACCGCATCGAGGTGGAGACGCCGTTTCCCAATAACAGCGATCTGGCGGCGGGGACACGGTACACGATTCCGGTGCGCTTCCAGGGCCCCATGCCCGGCGCGGGGGCGGCCGTCGCCGGCCTGCCCGGTGATGCCGAGGCCTACAGCTATCGGGCCACCGTGGTGGGCGAGGACGGGTATCGCTGGCAGGTGCCCTTTGTCGAGGGCAGTCGCCCGCCCACGCTGGCCGGCACGCTCCCGGACCTGGCCTCGGGCAAGTACAGCCTTGAGCTGGAGGCGCTCATCGGCACCGGCCCGGTGTCAACGGTCGCGCAGGACATGTACGTGGTCGACCCCCTGGACCTGACTCACTTCTACCCCATCATGTCCATCATCGGCATCGACGGTGACGGCCATCTGCTGGACGAGGCCGGCATCCGCGCCCGGGTGGAGAACCTCCTCTCCCACGGGTTCAACACCGCCGCCATCCTGGGGACCGGCAACTTCCAGTCCGGCATCCGGAACAACAAGGCCGCCCTGGCCGGGTATTCCGAGAGCTATGCCCAGCAAAGAGGCATGGCCACCACGTACGAATACTCCAACTTCCAGCTCTATAGCCGCGACGGAGTGACCACGCCCTGCGTGTTCTCGCCCGAATACCGTGAGGCCCTGCTCCAGCGGCTGGAGTGGCAGATCGATGTGGGCAATCGCACGCCTCGGCTGATCTGCGCCAAGATCACCGACGAGCCCCATATCGGCCCCAAGTGCCTGGACGGCTGCGAGCACTGCAGGGCGGAGTTTCTGAAGCGGTACGGCATCGAATACAAGAACCCCGAGGAACTCGGGGAGGACACCTATGCCCGCTGGGCGATGGTGGACTTCCTCGGCCACTACGTGAGCCATGCCTACAGCCAGAGCGCACAGATCGCCGCGCAGCAGGCGGACTTCGACCTGCTCCTGACCTACATGGCCATGGGCCTGGGCTATCAGCGTCCGTTGAGCACTCAGCAGGACGCCCTGGACTGGACGCGCCACGTCAAGTGGGTGGACTTCGACGTCTACCCGTACTTCTACCCCGTCTCCCAGCGTCTGCGCATGGCCCAGGCGGGCTCGGCGATGACCTACATGCTCGACGTCTCCCGGGCCCGCCGGGTGCCCTGGGGTTTCTACGTGGAGCTGGATGACCGCAACTGGCCGTTCCAGAAGAACCCCAAGGAGGCTTCGGCCGAGTGCGCCTTCACCGCGGTGGCCCGGGGCGCGGACTACCTCAATAGCTTCATCAACACCGTCTCCGGCACCGGCACCCAGTCGCGGCCGGAGCGCTGGGAAGCGGCCGGGCAGGCCTTCTCGGCCATCCGCCGCATCGGACCGATGCTCAAGCACATGGCGGCCGTGCCCTCCTCCGTGGCCCTGCTGTTCCCCAACACCCATCAGGCCGTCTCCAACAACTACACCATGCCCCAGTACGCACTGGCCGCCATCCAGGGCGGTTTCGGCGCGGTGGATGTGAGCAATGAGGAAGTCATCGTCGAGCAGGGCAGGATCGATTACCCCTGCCTGGTCCTGCTCGGGGCCGAGACCATCCACGCCGACCTGCAGCCACTCCTGGAGCAGTGGCTGCAGGACGGTGGCGTTTTGGTCTGCGACAAGCTGCCCGACAAGACCCATCGCGGCGAGCAGATCCAGTGGGGCTTCGCCCTGGAGCCGCAAGAGCAGGAGGACCTCGGCTCGCTGAGCTGGTCGGTGGCCGCGGTGGGTACAGGCAAGGTTGCATTCGTCGCCAACGATCTGGATGAGGAGTATAAGCAGCTCATCGAGGCCCCGGAGATGGCCCCTACGGCCGTAGGGGAGTACCGGCGGGCGCTGGGTGACCTGCTGCGCAGGCTGGGGATGAAGTCGCCGGTGCACGTGGAGTATTCCGAGACCGCGGAATCGGTGGACATGGTGGAGGCCGGCCTGCGCGCCAACGGAGCCGGAGCGCTGCTTCTGGTGGTGAACCACCAGCCGGAGCCGGCGGAGGTCATCATCCGAGTGGACCGGCCCGAGCTGCAGTGGCTGGTGGACACGGTGGAGATGGCCCCCGTCGGCTTCCAGCGCCTGGCCAACGGCGGCCTTTCCATCCGTCTCACGGTTCCCGGCCGCTGGGCCCGACTCATCGCCGGCTACGGCGCCGAGCCTGCGAGGCTGACGGTGAACGCGCCGCGAGAAGTCGACCGCGGCCAGATGCTGCAGTACGAGGTCAAGCTCCTGGACAAGACCGGGGCCACGGTGCCGGGCGGCGGGCTGCTGGAGATCGACGTCACCGACGCCGGCGGCAAGGTGATCTCGCGCTACGGCGGCGCCTTCGCGCCACAGGACGGCATCCAGACCACAACGGTTGCCATTCCGTTGAACGCCACCACGGGACAGCATACCCTCACCGCCAGAGCCCCGCAGATCGGGGCTCAGGAACAGGTGAGCTTCCGGGTGAAATGAGGGCGCTTTGCCGCCGTGGCCGTTCCTGTGCCCGCCCGGTCCGTCGCCCCCGAATGGCCGGGAGGCACTGACCGATCGCCACCGTGGTCGTAGACGTTCCGGTGCCCGCCTGGTCCGCCGTCCAACCGAGCACCAGGGTCCGGAACACGAGACGATCGCCACCGTGCCCGCGGGCTTCCAAGCCCGCATGGTCCGCCGTCCAACCGAGCACCAGGGTCCGGAACACGAGACGATCGCCACCGTGCCCGCGGGCTTCCAA
>CAYRFY010000372.1:0-8231 GCA_964423635.1 uncultured Armatimonadia bacterium
TCCCCACATAGGTGAACCGGTCATCGAAGCACCGCAGCTTGACCTCGAAGAACCTCCCGGCCAGGTCCAGGTACCGGGTGCTGCCTGTTGCCAGGTAGAGCCGGCAGGCGAGCTGGAGCATCAGCCCCACCTCCCAGTAGTCCTGCTTGGGCTTGCTCATGTCGATGTACAGCGCTCCACCCGGGTCCACCTCGGGCGTCACCAGGCGTCCGTCACGGGTGGTGCGGAAGTAGAAACGGCCCTCGTCCGGCTGCTGGCTCAGTACGCTGACGGCCCATTCCATGGCCCTCTGGGCCACGTCGAGGCGGCCGCAGTACAGTGCGGAGACACCGGTCCAGCAAGTCGCCAGCGAGCGGCAGTAGGTGTCGCCGGAGAAGTGGGGGAGACCCCCACAGGGGGTCTGGCAGGAGCTGAGAAAGCTCATCACGGGGTAGCTCAGATCGAAGCGGCCCAGGCGGTGGGCGCCGTGGAGAAACCAGCTCATCTTGTAGCAATCGCCCTTGTACGCCTTGAGCTGGCCATCGGCATCTAGCCTGTTGTCACGCACCCACGTGAGCAGCCTGTGGGCCTCCGCCACATATCCGGCCAGCGCCCACGAGTAGGCCTGCTTGTGGAAGGCGTCATCCGCATAGCCTTCCCAGATATAGCCACCATCGGGCTGCAGGTACTGAAGCTGGTAGTCCACGGCCTTCCTGCCGGTCTCCTGGTAGCGCCGAATCTGGTCTGACATGGCGATCGCCTCCCTGGAGGGTTTGCGCCGGCCGCAGTGGCGGCGCAGCAGGGAGGTTCGCCGGGGAAGGTGGCAGGACCTGTGGGCGGGAGAGTCGGCGAGTCGGCGAGGCTCGGGTCGCGAGTCAACGGCAACGGCTGTCGGCGGCAACGGCCGGGGGACGGCAAGGGCGATCTAGCGCTGGGGCGCCGTGGTCGCCGTGATGGCCTTGGGAGCGCCCGCGTCGAGGCGGTGGACGAGGCCCCAGAAGCCGTCCCTGTATGCGCCGTCAACGGTGGTCTTCCCGCGGGAGTACGTGACAGCCTTGGTCCTTCCGGTTACGGTGCTGTACTGATAGGCGGCCACCAGCTCCTCGCCGCGGACCTGCCAGCGCACCCGCAACGAGTTCTCGGGGGCGCCGACGTTCGTCACCGTTGCCGTGAGGCTCCCGACAGACGAGGACACGGTGACCCTCGTGGGCCCCAGGATGTTCTCCCCCGGCTCCAGGATGCGCCCGGTGGCCGGATTGGTGGGGTTCCCGCACAGGTAGAACCTGTGGGTGTCCTTGTCCCAGGCCAGGATGAGACCGATCCCGGACTTGCCGTGCACCCTCACCTCGGCCGGTTCACTCTCCACACCGTTCACCGTGCAACGTACCGTCACCGTCTGGTTCTTGTCGCTATCCCCCGGCGTGTAGCCATTGGCATCATTGAAGCTCCCGGCGGCCGGAGCCTCGCCGATCGTGGCGCGCCATGCTTCGGCCGGCACCGTGGCCTGCCACCGGTTCCCGAAGGCGTCCGAGCAGATCACCGTGAACGTACACACCTCGCCCCGGGCCGCCATGGTGTTCGTCGGCGCGAGCCGAACCTGCGCCGCGTGTCCCGGCCGGACGACCAGAGTCTCCGTGGCGCCCAAAGGGCCATAGCTGCCGGTGACGCGCCACTCGCCGGCCCTCTGGCTCGTATAGGTGGCCCCCTCCCAGGTCCCGCCGGCCCCGGGGGCGACGCCGAACCGCGCCTTGGCCGTGCAGTTCTGGCCCGCTTCCCCGGTCAGCCTCGCTATGGTCTTGTCTCCGGCCGCGACCGGATTGGGCTCGAGGGACAAGCTCAGAGCCGTCGCCGGCGGCGCCTGCACGGTGAGAGTGCCCTCCGCCGTGGCCTCCGCATACTCATCCGTTCCCGAGAAGTGAACCCTCACCCCGACCTGCCCGGCGGCCTCGGTCTCGTAGGCTACCCGGGCGATCCCCAATACGTCGGTGTCCGCGGCCTCACTCCAGGCACCCACGGTGAACGTCACACCCCTGTGCGCCAACCCTCTACCGTCGCAGGTGAGCTTGGCCGCCAGTTGAACCGTTCGCCCGGCCTCTGTCTGGGCCGGGGGGATCAGAAGCAGGGCCGTGGGCTGTGTCTCGGCGTGGGCCACGACCAGCCAAAGACCCAGAAGCGCCCCTGTAATGGCTGTGATGTATCGCAAGGCAATGCCTCCTGTCGTCACGTACGCCTTTACGGTCTGTCAAGTATACCCAACCCCACAGGGGTTCAGGAGTTTCGATGCTTCCGCAGGTAGACGAGGGTCAGGTGTGCACCCGCCTCCTCCCTGCAGAACTCCCGGTAGCCCAGGCCCGAGTAGAGCCGCAGATTGCCCTCGCTTCTGTGGCCGGTGAAGAGCTCGAACGCCTCGGCACAAAGGAAGGCCGCCTCGATGGCGCCCATCAGCGCCGTGGCAATCCCCCGGCGCCGGAAGTCCGGGTGCACGATGAGCCTGCCAATGTGGCAGACCCCGTTCCTCTCGCAGGCTCTGACGGAACCCACGATCTGGCCCTCGACCGTCGCCTTGAGGATGGTGTGGTCCGAGAACCGTGATAGCAGCTCCTCCGGCGTCTCTTGCAGCGGCGGGATGCACCGGTCGCCGTACCTCTGAGCCTCGGTCTGATAGGCCAGTCTCTGCAGGGCAACGATCTCGGCGGCATCCGCCGGGTCCGCGCCGGTGATCTCTGGGCTCATCGTGTCTGATCTCCGTATGAGAAGATGGGCGCCCGCCCGAACCACATCATCAGGAGTCGCCATCGGCCGTGGCGCCCGGGGGCTCTGATTTCGTCCGCGCGGCTTCGCCGCCATGGTTGCTGGGTCGCGGCCTGCGGTCCGTAGGGGAGGCCGCGGCCGCCTCCGCAGCGAAAAGCCCGTGCCACGACCCGCCTGGATCCGCCCGCTCTGTGGTTGACTCTTTGGCCCGGTCCTGCGCCTGCATGCCGTGGCGGCAGGGGCTTCCGGGCACGCATCGGAGCCATGGTTGTCATGCCCGCCGCCCTCTCCTCCGCCCAGCGAGTCAAGCTCGCCTACTCCGGCCGCGAGCCGGATCGCGTCCCCATCATGTTCCGTGCCATAGAGCCGCTGGACGGCCGTTTCGGCGATCAGTTCGAGCGCGCCGAAGCCCTCCTGCGCATGGGGGCTGATGCCGCGCTGACCCTCGAGCTGCCCTTCCATTTCGAGCCGCGGGTGAGCACCCGCACATGGATCGAGGAGTCCGGACACAACAGGTTGCTGCACAAGGAGTACCAGACCCCGGCGGGCACCCTCCATGCCTCGGTACACATCAGCGAGGGCCAAGAAGAGCGAGACCTTCCTCTCTGCGACGACCGAGGCGGGTCGCGGGGCGAGGACTTCCTCATCGACAACGAGTGCGACCTCAATGCCCTCCACTATCTCCTGCGCGACCCGGCCGAACACGACCTGACCCCCGTCCGTGAGTATGCGGCCCACGTGCGCCGACAGGCCGACCGCCTCGGGGTGGTCGTGCAGGGCAAGATGCCCCCGGCGCCCCTCTACCTGATGGGCCTGCTGGGCCGCTCCCGCTGCGTGCTGGGCGTGCGTGACGAGCCGGAATTGCTGGTGGCCGTGATGGTGCACGTGCAGCAGTGGACCAGGCGCTGTCTCGAAGTGCTCCTCGACCTGCCCATCGACGTCGTCTACCGCAGCAATCGCTACGAGACCGTGGAGCTATACTCCCCCCGGGACATCCAGGATTTGTTCCTGCCGGTCTTGCGGCTCGATGCGCAGCTATGCAAGATGGCCCAGATCCCGCTGCATTGCTTCGCCAAAACGGGGATCATGCCCTTGCTGGAGGACTACGCCGAGGCCGGAGTTGACGTCCTCTCATCGCTCAGTCCGGTGGGTCCCGAGCCCATGGACCTTCCCGGGGTGAAGCGCCGCATTGGTGATCGCTGCTGCCTGATGGGTGGGGTCGATAGCCACGGGCCCTTCTTGGAGGGCAACCCGGAGGAGATGGAGCAGACGGTACTGTCGACGCTGAGGACTATGGCACCCGGCGGCGGCTACATCCTGTCGCCTACGGGCACGATCCCCGCGCAGGCCGAGGAGAGCCATGTCGCCGCCTTCGTCGAAGCCGGCAGGAGATACGGTCGCTACCCTCTTGACCTGCCGGGTTGAGGGTGTCACGGGGAGGGGGCGGCGGTCTGGGCGCCTCTGCCACAAATGCTACAGGCGCCCCCGCAGAGGGCGCCTATCGTGCGCTGACCGACCCGGAAGTTGGATAGGGCCGGCTAGGTACTCTTGCTCCGGCACTTGATTGCGTGCTGGATGCTTGCCTTGAGCTCCTCGGTGGTGATGCGTCCACCCAGGAACTGGGTCTGCAGAAGCTTGTTGAGCTCGGCGAAGACCTGCTTGCCGGCCCCCATCCACTCCTCCACCTGTGCGTTCAGGGCCGCCTGTCGCTTGGCCGGTATCATGTCCACATGTTGGCGTAGCGCGGCCACGACCTCGGCCGGGTCGTGGGTGACCACCTGGTCCTGCCCCTCGTCGGTAAGGTAGGCGAAGCTGCCGTCGCTGTGGTTGTAGGTCACGTTTAGCTGCGTTGTCGAACCGCCGGGAGTTTCGTAGACGATGGCGACATTGGTGACCTCTTCGGCCTCGCGTTTCCAGCTCGAATACTCGTGCCGCAAGTTGCCGTATCCCACACGCCGCTCGTGCGGGGTCTGATATGAGGCCACCGCCCGGTCAAGCTCTTCTCTGAGCCAATCCATGGCCTGGGCGCCTTCAAGCGTCAATTCCGTTCCTCCAGGGAGACAGGAAAACCTTAGTCGGATTGTACCAGAAGCCCACAGCGCTGGCAAGCCGGGGGCACTCAGACCGCCGGACGGGGCGGTTACGGCTCCCTGCGTAGTCCCGCCTGTTCGGAACGGATCAGGGCGACCTCGACCTTCGTCATCTCGCCGTGGACCACGGGGACCGTGGCCTCCCACGGCTCGTAACCCTCCATTGTGAGCCGTAGCGTCCTGCGTCCCACGGGCACCTCACTAAGTGTCCTGGGCGTGACCCCCAGTTCCCGGCCGTCCAGGGTGATGGTCGCCCCACCGGGAACACTGATGCAGATGAGCCTGCCTTCGGCCTTGACCAGGTCTTCTTGAACCGTGGTGGTCTGCTGGTCCTGCACCGTGACGGTCTTCTCCAGCGGCAGGTACCCGTCGAGGCCGATCTGCAGGTGATGCTCGCCGATAGACAGGTTCGTCAGAGCCAGCGGAGTCTCGCCTTTCTCCTCCTTGTCCAGCGTGACTCTGGCTCCCGGTGGTGTGGTCTGTATGTTGATGTTCCCCGCCAGCGCGCGCAGTCGGAAGCGGAATGTCTGCTCTGTCTCCTCGGATATCACCCGGATCGTTTCGTTCACAGGAGCATGGGCGCCCAGGGACAGACGTACCTCGTGCATCCCGGTCTGGACCGTCTCGACGGTCACCGGCGTCGTGCCGATCTCCTCCCCATCCAGATAGGCCCGGGCGCCTTCAGGAGTGCTCAGAAGCTGGATCCGGCGGAAGTCCTTTTCCAGCTCCAGACTCACTTCCGTGGCCTTCTGACGCCGGATTTCCACCTCCCTGAGCACAGGCCGGAAGCCGTCGAGAGCGATGAGGAGCTCATGCCGTCCGGCCGCTACCTCCTCCGTGCCCAGGGGGGTGACCCCCAGCTCTGCGCCGTCAAGCGTTACCGTCGCGCCCAAAGGCGTACTGGTGACCTGCAGCGAGCCGAAGGGCGGGACCTCGCGCAGGGCGGCAAAGACCGCCCGGGCGTCGCCGGCCTCGACCGTGATCTCATACTCGGCGGTGAAATGGTGGCGACGGGCGATGCCTAGCTCGGCCTGCCGCCCGGCCTCGAGACGCATCGCCATGGGAGTGGTGCCGGATACCTGCCCATCGACGAAGACCACCGCGCCCGCTGGCTGTGAATGCAGGAGCACTAGAGGGGGATGGGGGGCCGTGGGCACCGGTCCGGCCGGGGGTATCGCCACAAGCTGCCCGACGGACACGTGCCCGGCCGGGTCGGTGGAGGAGGCGTTGACTGCGTGCCCGGAGGCCTGGGCCGCCGTGCGTACGCGGCCCGTGAGCTCCACGCCCCGCAGGTCCTGCAGCGCCAGCAACGCGCCGTGCCCCGTGGGGTCCTCGCCCACGAGCGTGAACTCCACAGGGCTGAACACACCGTACTCGGTGTCCGCCGCCAGCACACGTCCACCCAGAGGGAAGAGCTGCACGCAGACCCCCTCCGGTGATTCGACAATGGACAGCACACGCCCCATCGCCGGTAGCAGCGACCGTGTCTGCTCGGCCATCAGGCCACCGGGGCCCAGAGCCTCTTGGGCACTCAGCGGCTCGCCGGGGAAGAGCTGGCCCTCCAGTGTCAGCGTCTCTACCACGGTGAGCTGCACCAGCGGAGTAGCCAAGGGCGCCGGCTCATCCAGCAGGTGTGCCACTTGCTGAACCACGGAGCCGTAGACCACGGCGTCCACGCCTATCTGATCCCCCAGAGCCCGGGCGGCGCCCGGGGTCATGGCCAGCAACTCATCCCGCGCGGCCGCGGCGGCCTCTCGCGCCGCGGGGCCGTCCACGAGCTGTACCTGCGTCTGGGCGCCGAGGC
Source organism: uncultured Armatimonadia bacterium (assembly GCA_964423635.1). GTDB lineage: Bacteria > Armatimonadota > Zipacnadia > Zipacnadales > JABUFB01 > CAYRFY01. The sequence goes on from CAYRFY010000372.1 coordinate 6,625, forward strand.
TCATTCTCAGGGCGGCGGTGAACTCGGCGGCGTTCAATTCACCCTGACCCACTTCGGCAAAGTCAGGGACACACACTCGCACTCGGGGTGCATCCAGATCCGGGCGCGGTTTCTCCTGGCCCGCCGCCGGCACAAAGGCCCCTGCGGCCAGGGCCGCTATCAGCCACATGGTTGGCCACGGTCTGTACTCTGTGGTTCTCACCCGTTCACCACTCTCCGTAGAGGCTGTCGCCAAACACCGGATCGCCGCCTCGGTGTGCGGGCAGTAGGCGATACCAGGTGACGGTTGTGCGGCGGCACCGCCCTCTTCGCATCTGGAAGACCGGCGGTATCCCACGAGTCACCTTCTCCGTACCCAGTGCCGCAGGTCGTTGGTGAACCGCCGGTACTCGGTGACCGTCGTCCGCAGGTCCACGCCCCATCTCCCGGAGGGGAGGGCGCGGTCGGAGCGCGTCAAAGTCAGCAGCGCGACCTCGGGCGCACAGCGGAACCGCATGGTCTTTGCATGGGAGCCCACACCACGGGTCACGAACAGGCGGGTGCCGTCCACATTGAAGAGCCCCGCAGCGAACCGCGGGCCGAAGGCCGAAGGGACAATGAGAGGGCCGACCAGCGGCAGACACACCTGCCCCCCGTGAGTATGGCCACTCACTACCAGATCGATGGCCAGTTGTGAGGCGGCAAGCACGATGTCCGGCGTGTGTGCCAGCATGATCTTGCACTCGTCCTGCCCCACACCCTCCAGCGCTCTGTCCAGGTCGCCGCCGGCGGGGCCGTGCACGTCCACGCCGATCAAGCGGCAATCCGGATGACCCGGGAGCGCGACGGCTTCGTCGACCAGCACGCGGACGCCGGCCTCCTCCAGTACCTTCGTCACCTGTGGCCCTCGGCCCCCGATCCAGTCATGGTTGCCCAGACAGGCGTATACCCCCAGCGGCGCCGAGAGCCCGGCCAGCAGCTCTCTTTCGTCCTCCAGATACCGCCGGTTGAGCGAGACGAAGTCACCGGGCAGGACAATCAGATCCGGGCTCCAGTCCTGTGCCCGCGCAAACGCCTCGGCCAGGAACCCCTCGGGCTGCTCGGGGTGTACGTGCAGGTCGGACAGCACCGCAATGCGCAGGCCTTCCGACCCCCGGGGAAGCCGGGGGACCGGCACGAGCACCTCGTGTGTCCGCACGTCCCAGGTGTCCACGCCGTCCCCCAGGAGCAGGGCGGCCAAGCCGAGGCCGCACAGCATCCCCACCACCTTCGCCGCCCGGCGCCCGCCGCGACTCATCGGCCCACCACGCGGCGATAGTCGTCGTACAGTGTGCGCCAGAAAACCACTGCGGTCAGCATGAACACCGCCGCCGGAGCGACGACGTCTGAGACACGGATGACCACCGGCGTTAGATAGGGTGTCAGCAGCAGGTTGCCGATGGCGAGGCAGTAGGCATACGCGGCGCTGCCGACGGCGATGGTGAATGCCATCCACAGCCCCAGAAGCCGTGGAGACGGCGCCACCCAACTCCCGTCTCCGCGTCGCAGAGCGTCCTTGCCGTGGGTGAAATGCAGAAACTCCGCGAAGGACGCGCCGGCCTGCTCGGGGTAGAAATGCCTGCGCCCGC
>CAYRFY010000373.1:0-1128 GCA_964423635.1 uncultured Armatimonadia bacterium
CTCGGTGCCGTCGCGACTTACATGGGGGTAGACGCCGGCCAGTGAGGCGATCTCACCGGAGACCAGCGCTCGTCGGCGCCTTCTGTGGGCCTCTGTGTTATGATGAGGCGCGAGGTCCTCCACGGACAGGGCCAGCATCTGCTCGGGGGACAACCCGGCCATGGCGCACGCCTGCCGGTTCACCTCGAGGAACCTGCCATCGGGGGAGATCAACGCCACCCCCACCGGCGCCTCCGCCAGCGCCGCGGAGTACAGCGACGCGCCGCCGGCGCACGGCGCGTCACCCGTCGCCAGGGCGCGACGGATGGCGGCCTTGACATCCTCGGGCACATCGTCACGATCCAGGATTTGCGGCAACTCCATGCACGGGTACCTCTGCCTGCGGACGCAAGCGGGACCTCAACGGACCCGGAGTGCGCCTGGCGTGGGGACGTTCCGGCCGCGCAGCGGACATCACAGGTCCCGGCCAATCGCGCCGCAACCCTCCTGCATTCGGTCGGCATTCATATGGCCTTTATACCGAACCGCACCCCATCCCAAACCTGCGAAGCTTCATCCATCCACATGCCTTGGAGGAACTCGCCACCGAGGAAGAGAATTCCTTGCCCCGGCGAGGCATTTCGCCCGGATGTTCGACTAAGATAACGGGAGCGTGCGGCCATGTTCCATTCCATCATACTCATCGGACTGCTGCCACTCATGTCGGGAGCCCAGGCCGACCGGCTCCTGCTGGACACCGGGGCCACCCTCTCCAACTGGCATGGGTACAGCGGTGGCGAGTTCCCCGGGGCCACGGTGTCCGTGGACATCGCCGAGGACCTCGAGCGCGGCCCCGGCGTGCGCGGCTCCCTACGGTTCGGCGGAGACAGCCGCTACGGCGGGGTGCAGTGGGTCGGGAGGCTGGATACGGCTCAGGCCATCGGCTTCTGGGTCAAGCTCTCCGATAGAACCGGCGGGATGCTGCGGGTGAGGGACGCCACGGACCAGGAGCATGCGGGTAGCTACACCGCCACGCCCGGACAGTGGGTCCACAATGAGATCCCACTGGAGCCCGCCAGCTTCGGGGCCCACTGGGGCGGCGCCAATGACGGCGTCCTGCACTTCCCGCTGAAGGCCGTGCTCATCGCC
>CAYRFY010000373.1:1138-8231 GCA_964423635.1 uncultured Armatimonadia bacterium
ATCGCGGCCATCCTGCTGGTGGCCTTCGCGCTCATGATCTGGACCTCGTCCTGGCGGCGCGAGCGCATCTTCGCCTACCTCGATCCCTTCAGCGTCGACCACGCGCTGGGCAAGGGCTACCAGCTGTCGCACGCGCTGATCGCCATCGGCCGCGGGCCCGACAGCGGGGAGCTTCTCGTGTCTGATCTCCACGCCGAGGTGGACCGGATCACGCCCGCCGACCGCTGGGCGATCACGGTGCAGCCGGGCTGTCCGTCCGGGGTGGCCATCCGCTCCCAGCCGGTGACCTATGAGGTCCGGGTCGCCAACCGTCTGCAGGAGCCCGCCGCCGGCACCCTGCTCGTCTCCGTCCAGGAACCGGCGGCCGGGGAGAAACCGGCCGGACGATGCCGGGTCGACCTGCCCGCCTGGGGGGAGCAGTCAATGGCCATCCCCCTGCCCACCGCGCGCCTGGGCTACCGGTCGATCGCGGCCCGAATGCACGATGCGGCCGGGGAGGTCCTGGGCGAGACCATCAGCGGCCTGGCGGTGGTCCCGCGGCCACGGCACTACCAGAAGGCGGCTCCCGACTGCTATTTCGGGATGCAACATATCACGGATATGGAGGCCGCCGAGCGCCTGGGCTGCAAGGCCGTGCGGCTGGGAACGGGGTGGCGCTGGGTCGAGCCCAACCAGGGCCGTGTCATGTGGGAGACCATGGTTGACCCGGTGGTAGAGCGCGGCGTGCACCACCAGATGACCATCCTGATGACGATGGAAGCCATTGCGCCGGGGTGGATCTCCTGGCAACGCGAGGACAAGCCCGGAGTAGCGGGCCTTCCCGACCCCGCGCGTCTTGAGGAGTGGGAGCAGTTCGTCCGCTCCGTGGTCGCCCGTCACCGGGGGAAGTTTGCCGCCATGGAGATCCAGAACGAACCCGACCTCACCTGCTGGGTCCATCCCGGTCTGTCCTTCGAGGAGGGCGTGGACTACTACGTCAAGCTACTGCGGGCCGCGCACCGGGGCGCCAAGTCCGCGGACCCGGACCTCCCGATCGCCGGCATCGACGTGAGCGGCGGTGACTTCGACACCGGACTGCGGTTCACCCGGGCGGTCCTGGAGCAGGCCGCGGATTGCCTGGATCTGTACACCGGCCACCCCTATGCCTCGCCCCGGTACTTCGGTCCGGGCATGAACCCGGTGTGGCCCATGGAGAATCGCATCCCCGCCAAGTGCCGGGAGGCGCTGGACCTGGTGGCCGGATACGGGCGGCCGCGGCGCATGTGGATCGGGGAGCTGGGCTGGGGCCTGCAGGAGACCGCCCACCCGCTGGGGCCCTATTCCCTTGATTTCGCCGCCTGCATCGCGCAGGCCCTGATCGTGGGCAAGACAGTACCGGGGATGGAGAAGTTCTTATACTTCACGCTCCGCGGCTGCAACGAGGACGGCAATGAGTACGGCCTGCTCCGCGGGCAACCGGCCTACCCGCTGCCGGCGGCCACGGCCTACGCCGCCGCGGCCTATGCCCTGGACGCTACCGAGCCGGGTGAGCTGACCCAGGCCGCCGGAGGGCTGTGGCGGGCGAGCTTCGTCTGCCCGGAACGGGACGAGCTGGTGGTGGCCTGGTGGACGGACGGCGAGCCGGCCCGGCTCCGCCCGCCCGTCGGCGCCCCACAGGGCAGGTGGCTGGACAGCTTCCTGCAGGTCCTGCGCCCGGGCGAGCAGGGCGTGGCCGTCGGACGCCTGCCGGTCTACTGGACCCTGCCGCTGTCGCAGACCGGCGAGAGCCCCGAGCTTCTGGAGAGACTATCCATCGGCGCCGCCGTGCCGCTGGTAGTCAAGGGCGCCTACCTCTCCCACACAGACCGCCTTTGCCTTCAGCTCTCCAACCGCACCACCGAGGCGTTGCAGGTGACGGTGAAGGCCGCCGACGCCACCGCCCAACTCGACGTGCCGGCCTCGCCCGAGTCCGTGGTCTGCGCCATGCCGGTGAGCATCGCTCCGTCTTCCCCGGCGGAGTTGCCCGTTTCCATCCTCGGCCCGCATCTGGAGGAGACGGTCCGCATCCGCGGCAGTTGGACGCCCCTGCGGCCGCTGCCGGCGGCCCCGCGGATCGACGGCACCCCCGACCCCGCCGCGGCGCGCTTTGTCATCGACACCCGATCCGCCGTGCTGCCTCCGGACCCCACCGTCGGCTGGGACGGCCCGCAGGACCTCTCCCTCACCGCACATCTCGCCGCCGACCCGGAGGGGCTGTACTTCTGCTGCGAGGTCACCGACGACGTTCACCACGTGCAGGACACCGGGCCTTTCTGGTCCTTCGACAGCCTTCAACTGGCCATCGACCCGAACAACGACAGCCTCGAGGGCTTGGGCGAGGATGATCGCGAGATCGGGCTCGCTCTGACGCAGGCCGGCCCCCGGGTGCACCAGACCCACCCACCCGGGCCGGACCCGCAGGTGCCGATATCCATCCAGCGGCGGGGCACTCTCACCACCTACGAGGTCTTCTTGCCCTGGGAGCAGCTAAGCATCGCCCCCCCGGTGCCCGGGCAGATCATGGCGATCAACTTCATCGCCAATGAGAACGACGGCAACGGCAGGGCGTACTGGATGGGCCTGACGCCGGGGATCGGTGAGGGCAAGTCGCCCCGGTCGTACCGGCAGTTCGCCATCTCCGACTGAGCCGCCGCCACGCACAAGGAGCCCTCGCATGCCTCTTCGCCCACTAAGTCCGGCGCTGCTGCTCCTGGCCGCCGGCGTCCTGTGCCGGCCGTCGGGTGCGGTGGAGCTTCTCATCGCGGACTTCGAGACAGGGCTGGGGTCGTGGACCGCCAACGACATTGCCAGGACCGCCGGCCGCCCCCCGGCGGCGACCGTGCAGCTCTCCGGCGACAGCCACGGGGGCTTTGCCGCCATGGAGCTCAGGACCGAAGCCACGGAGGGCTGGGCCGTGGCCCAGGCCACGGTGGACTTCTCCCAATGGGAGCCCATCGGTGTGGACCGGCTCGGCTTTTCCGCCCAAACGGACGTGGCGGCGGACCTGGTGGTGATCCTCGCCCGCTATGACGATCCGGTGCGGCGCTTCCGTACCTCGGTACGGTTGGAGCCGGGAGACTGGACTCAGGTGGTGCTGCCCCTCGGCGAGTTCCACGCCGACGGCGACTACGAGTTGCGCCCCGGGGTCCTGAAGGCCCTGCAGTTCGGCTTCGAGGGGCAAGTGCCGGCGGCGCGCGTGCTCATCGATGACGTCCGCGTTCTCTCACCGGCGCCGGAGGACGAGCTGGGGACGCTATCGCTCCGTTGCGTCGAGGCCTGGGGACACAGGAACTCCCACAGTTTGGAGGTGCTCCCCAACGGGACCCTGCGGCCGGACACAGGCCTGAGCCAGTTCCTTCACGGCCGGCGCAATCACCCGGAGCTGTACGCCCCGCTGCGGCTGCAAGTGAACTGCCCGCGTCCGGGACGGTTCATCGCCCGGGTCATCGAAACATCGGGCTACGGCGGCGCCGAGCTGACCCTCGCGCTGGATGGCGAGGTCAAGCTGCACAGGGAGTTCCCCGGGGAGTCGAACTCCGTCCTGCGGCAGTACGCCGGTAGCTACGGCATCGACCTCCCCGCCGGGCCGCATGAGATCGTCGTGGACAATCCCGGCGCCGACTGGGTCCGCGTGGCCGAGTACCGCCTGACCAACTATGTCCCCTGGAAGCTAAGCGTGGATGAGATGAGCGGAGCCATCACGGCTCGCCTCTTCCCCACCGACGCCCTGAGCCGCCAGGGCGCCCACGTCACGGCACTCGTGGCGGGGCGTCGCTTCCCGTTCACCGCGAGTGAGGACGGGGCCCTTGTCGGCCCCGCGCTGCGCGAGCATCTGCCGCGGGGAGTGTACCCGGTGACGGTGGTGGCCCACCGCGATGGTGAAGAGCTCTTGCGCCAGGAGCTCAAGCTCGCCATCAGGCACAAGCGCCTGCTCCTGCGGCGGGCCGCGTTCCCTTCGGGAGAAGCGGTGGTCCTGCGGGTGAGGTTCACCGGCGAGGCGGGGCTGCCCGTGGAGGGGGCCGCTGTGCGGGCACGTATCGGCGGGCAGAATCATCTGCTGGAGCCTCTGCCTGCCGAGCCGGGCATCTACCACCTGGCACTGGGGCCGCTGCCTGTGGGCTACTACCCTTTGCAGCTCTCCTGCGCGGATCCCGCCGCCTACGAGGACACCCGGGTCTGCGTCTACTCACCGAAGACCGAGCCCGGGCCGGTCTCGCAGATCATCCGCCTCCGCCCCGACGGCTGGTTCGAAACCCAATCCGGAGAGCCGTTCACCCCACTGGGTTTTGCCACCATCCACATCTTCCAGCCCACCTTCGATGACCCGGGCATGGAGGGCTGGTTCGAGTCGGCGTGGAGCAATGCGGGGGATCAGAGGGTCGCCGACTGGCTGGGGTTGCTGGGCAGCCAAGGCATCAACGTGATCCGCATCGGCCTGACGGTGAAGAGCGACGGCCTGCCGGGCGACATGGGCGGGTACCCTCACCCCGATCTCGTCCCCGCGCTCAGGCGCTTTCTGGAGTTGTGCGACGGCTTCGGCATGCGGGTGATCCCGGTCCTGTACTGGGGCCACTGGACGACCTTCGGATTGCAGGACGTGCCGGCGTATGACCCGCTCATGGCGGTATGGCACGACTGGTATACCGGCGAGCGGGCCATCGCCCTGCAGCAGGAGTTCACCCGCCGGGTAGTGGCCCCCTTTGCCGGCGACCCCCGGGTGTTCGCCTGGGAGCCCATGAACGAGATCAGGCCCGACGTCGAGGGCAATCCGGACATCCCGGTGCAGTGGACCAACCGCATCTGCGAGGCCATCCGCGAGGTGGACCCGGATCACCTCATCACCATCAGCCCGCTGACCATGGACAGCCAGACCCACGTGATCTATGCCCGGCACTCGGATGCCGACTTCATCAACTATCACTTCTACGCCGACTTCTCCTCCCCGCCGCGGGGCATCGCCGACCGCGTGGCCATGTGCACCCGGCTCAACCAACTGGGGGGCAAGGTGGCCATCGTCGGGGAGGCCGGGGCCACCGGCGGCGGCTTGGGGGGCCTCAACCCACAGTGGGTGGACCTGGCCACCCGCGACTGCTACTGGCCCAGCCTCTTGAGCGGCGCCACCGGCTGCATCGGCTGGGACGGCAATACTACTTCCCCGCGGGAGACCGGCATCCTCGCGGAAATCCTCGCCGCGTCAGGCTGGTACGGGTGCCGGCGTGACCCCGCACCGGTCTGCGTGGTCTTCGAGGACCTGCGCGAGGATCTCTGGCCTCTGATTGAGGCCGAGGCCCTGCTCGCCGACCGCGGCGTCTGGTTCGACCCGGTGCTCCGGGGAGCTCCGGTGCCGCCCGGCAGCCTGGTGGTCTCGCTGTCACAGCTCCCGGAGCGCCTGCCCGCCCTGCCCCGTCTGGTCGAGGCCACGGCGCCGTACGCCGCGGTACCGCTGGTCGCCGATGGCGGCACGCTCGCCGTGATCTACCTGCGCAACGAGGGCGGGTTCAACGGCTACGGGGGCAGACTCCCGGAGCAGACCGACCTCAACGTGGCCGTCCACCTCCCGGGCAGACACACGCTGACCGTCTGGGACCTGGATGCCCGCCGGCAGGTGGCGACGACGCAGTTTGCCGACCACGGAGCTTTCGCGGCGCAGAAGACCTGGTCGGACTACGTGCTGGTCATCAAGCAGGCGCGCTGAGCGTTGGCCGTGCGGCCCTCTGCGGCCTGTCTCTGCCCATTCCTCACCGCCGCCTTGCCCCCGGGACCGGGGCGCAGGGCTTGGGGCTCCGGCCGGGCCGGCGCGAGGGTGGGATGATGTTGCGACTTGACAGTGTTGGGCCGGGGTGGTATATGAATGAACGTTCATTCATCCGGGAGGCACACTCCTCATGCTCGACGGCTCACAGGACACACCCGCCCAAGGACTCAGGCCCGGAGGCCGCCGGCTGGAGATCATCCAGGCCGCCGGTCGCGCCTTCGCCAACAAGGGCTATGCGGCCACGACGGTCAAGGACATCGCCGCCGAAGCCGGTATCGCGCCCGGCACCATCTACCTGTACTTCGCAGGCAAGCGCGACATCCTCGAGGGCTTCTTCGACTACGTGATCGATGTGGCCATCACTCGTCTCGACGACCTCGCCGACCTGCCCCTGGAAGACGCGCTGGCGGGTCTCTTCTGCGAACGCTTCACACTCCTGCGCGAGCATCTGGGGATCATGAAGGTACTGGTGAGTGAGGCCATGTTCGACGAGGCCCTGGCCACGCGCCTGCGGGACGGCCTGTCGCGACGGGTCATTCAGAGAGTGGCGCAGTTTCTGACCTCCTGCACCTCCGGCCAACTGACGGAGCAAGACATCCATGCCCTGGTGGCCATGTTCCCGGGCATCATCCTCAGTCAGGGCGTGCTCTTGCCCTCGCTCTCCTCGGAGATGGTGGCCCCGCCGCGGGAGGCGGCTCGGGCGATGGCACGGGTGCTCGTCCACGGCATTCACGGGATGCAGCAGGGAGGTGACGATGCATGCCAAAGCGCTCCGGACTCAGAGGCCTTCCGCTCCCAGTGCGGATTGTGGCTGCTCTTGTCGTTCTAGGTGGGCTTGGCTACCTGATCTGGCACACGGCCACAGGCAGGACGGCCCAAGCCGATCAGGCGGTGCAGGCCAGTGGGATGATCGAGGTGCGGACTATCGAGATCTCCAGTGAGGTGGGCGGACTGCTGGCCGGGCGACCGCTGGAGGAGGGCCAGAGCGTGCACTCCGGCGACCTGGCGGCCGAGATCGTCGATGAGGTGACCTCGGCGCAACTGCAGCAGGCGGAGGCGGCCGCCGCGGCGGCCGAAGAGAGGGTGCGTCAGGCCGAGGAGGCCGTCCGCCTCCAGGAGGGGGTGAGCGCCGGGGACATCCGCCGGGCCAGGGCGGCGATCGGTACGGCCCGGGCCAGGGAGCGCGACGTTCGCGACGGCTCGCGGCCTCAGGAGATCCAGGCGGCCCAGGCGGCGGCGAAGCAGGCCAAGGCCGCGGTGGACGCCGCCACCGCTCAGTTGAAGCAGTTGCGCGCCGGTCTGCGACCGGAGGAGATCGGC
>CAYRFY010000374.1:0-8230 GCA_964423635.1 uncultured Armatimonadia bacterium
ACAACCTCCGTGCCGCGCTCACCGGTTTGAGGCGGAGCTTCGCTAGAGTCAAGAGACGCAACTCCGGGCATGTCGGTTCCGGCGGGCCTGCGCGCGCCCGCCGCCGAAGAGACCCTCCGCCGGCACTTTAGTCTACCCGAACGGTCCCGAGACCTCCAGTACCCGGGGGTTCCAGTACGTCACCATGTGGTACCAGGCCAGGAAACTCAGGGCCACGAGGAACGCCAGGAGCGCCGCGGCCGTTGCGGCCCTCAACCGGGCGGGCACCAGTTGCTTGAGCTCCAGACCCAGAGGTATCGTGAGGCCCGGCAGGAACGGCAGCAGGTAGCGACCGCCCTGGTGGACGCCGAAATGCACGAACACGGCCACCCAGAGCGTGGCCAGATAGATGGCTCCGAACCCGGCGGCGGAGAGCACCAGGGCCTTCGCCTGTCCGGGCGCGAAGACGGCTCTGCCCGTGCACACACGCCACAGGCCAACGGACACACCGATGACGCCCGCGGCGGTGAGCGCCCGCAGGGGCCAGTAGACCAGCGGGTGGGTCCATTCGGGGAACCACACCGCTCCGGCGAAAACGCTCACCCACAGACCATTGATGGCCCGCAGGAGCACGGGCCCCACGAGGCCTCCCATCAGGGCCTCCAGCTTGGTGAGGTGCGCCGGGATCAGGCTATAGCCCTGCGGAATGGGGACCAGGGCGCCGTGCAGCTCGAGGTTCCGCAGATACCACCAGCCGCACACTGCGATGCAGGTTGCGGCGGCCATGAGCCCGCGCAGCCAGAAGTACCCATTCCGGTAGAACAAGCGCCCGTGCTGCCGGGCCACAGCGACGGCCAGCACCGGCACACAGACGGTGAGCACCGACGACTTCATCAGGGCCCCCAGACCGATGACACCACCGGCGAGGGCCGCCGACCCCAGGGGCGAGGTCCACAGCCCCCGCACACCTTCGGCTCGTGCTCCCGGCTTTCCGAGATCGCTCACCACCACCAGATACAGCAGGACGGCGGAGCTAAGTATGGCGCCGACGTCATTGTTAAGCGAGCCCGCGGCCACGAACAGGTTCGGCCACCAGGCGGTCAGGGCCAGGCAGAACAGACTGGTGTCCCGCCGGTCGGCGCAGGCCCGGCGGATCACGGCGAACCAAAGCAGCAGGGCGGCGAAGATCAGGAATGGCGCCGTCCAGCGCAGGGTCCGCAGGGCCGCGCGGTCGCCGTACCTGTGGGCCACCGCGTAGACCGGGACCAGGCTGAGATAGTACAGGGGCGGATGCAGCTCGAGGGCGCCGCAGTCCACGGTGGGATCGGCGGGGGGCAGCGTGCGCTCCTGTGCAAGCCACTGCACGTACGGGTAATGGCGATCGGACTCATCCGGACCGTGGCCCAACTCCATCACATAGCTATAGGTGATGGCCAGGGCGAGGTACACCCCGAAGACCGCCCACACCAGGGGGTCCTTGCGCGGCTGCCAGTTGCCGGGCTCCTGCCGATCCGGCGCGTCGGCGGGCTTATCCATCTCTCGAGCTCCATTAGGGGTGCCGGCGCTCGCCGGGACGGCCCGAGGGGCGCGGAAGGTCTCACCGGGCCGGCGGCGAACGGTTGGGCGCAGCGTGTGGCCACGGAAGGAGACTGCGCATGGCACGGACCAGCGGCGACGTGACCGCCGTCATCTGTACTCTGAACGAGGAGGCCACCTTGCCCGAGGTCATCGACTCGGTGCGCCCCTTCGTGGATGTCGTGATGGTCATGGATGGCCATTCCACCGACCGCACGCCCGAGATTGCCCGGGAGAGGGGCGTCCGCTACGAGCTGGACAACCGCAGGGGCAAGGGCGCCGCCATCCGCCAGGCCATCGAGACCGTCGAGACCGGCAACGTGGTGTTCATCGATGCCGACGGCTCTCACGTGGCCGAGGACATCCCGAAGCTGGTGGCGCCGCTGCTCGCCGATGAGGCGGACCTGGTCATCGGCTGCCGGATGCGGGGTGGGAGCGACGAGCTCGCCGGTGACTGGAGCGGCTTCATCCGCCTCACCGGTCAGAACCTGCTGATGCTCCTGGTCAACTGGCGCTTCGGCACCCACCTGACGGACATGCAGAACGGCTTTCGGGCCGGCCGGGTCGAGGCCCTGCGCGGTCTTGGCCTCAAGGAGAACATCACCACCATCGAGCAGGAGATGACCATCAAGGCCCTCAAACACCGCCTCCGGGTGGTGAATGTTCCCAGCCACGAGTACCGGCGGGCCGCGGGGCGCTCCAAGATCCCGGTGCTGCGCTGGTCGTTTTGGTATGTGTGGGTCGTCATCCGCGAGATGTGCGGCCGGCGCAAGCGGGCGGGCTAGTGCTCCCCGCCCGGCGATCCCGTGAGGAGGCGACGGGCCACGGCCTTCTGCCCGAAGCGACCGAGCAACGACGAGAGCGCCCATCCGGAGCAGCGGCATTCTCGAGCCCCGGGGTCGCAGGCGCCGCTGTGGCGCAGGATCCCGTTACATGCCGAGGGATTCCTCGCCATCTCGCTGCGCGGGATTGGCGCTCGGGAGGACATGAGCCGGGTCGGCCGGGCTTCTCGGCCGGACCTCCAGGAAGGACATCTCCGGCCATCGTGGGGTCTGCGGCCGCACCTCTACAGCCCCAACTCCCCCGACACCTGACGCATCGCGGCGATCACATTCCCGATGTGCTCGTCCAGCGGCACCCCCAGCTCCTCGGCCCCCTGCACGATTTCATCCCGGTTCACCGCCGCGGCGAAGGACTTGTCCTTCATCTTCTTCTTCACCGACTTGGCTTCCAGGTCGCCCAGGCTCTTGGAAGGCCGGACCAGCGCGACGGCGATGATGAACCCCGCCAGCTCGTCCACGGCGAAGATCGCCTTGCGCACCGAAGTGTCTCGGGGAACGCCGGTGAAGGGGGCATGGGCGAGGATGTCCTGGATCAGTCCCTCGTCGATCCCCCGCTGGCGCAGGATCTCGGCCCCCTTCGTCGGGTGGTCGGGGATGTCCGGGTGGATCTCCCAGTCGAAGTCGTGAAGCAGGCCCACGAGACCCCAGTACTCCCGATCCTCCCCGAGGATGGAGGCATATCCCCGCATCGCGGCTTCCACGGCATAGGCGTGCTTGAGCAGGCTCTCTGACTTGGTGTACTCATGCAGTATGTCCAGTGCCTCATCGCGAGTCATCGTGATGCCTCCGGGGTGATGGTACAGTACAGAGGCCGGATGGGGCCGCCCCCCGCGAAGGAGGCTTTGCATCCGGCCCCACCAACGGCGGGCGGCATGTGGACGGGACCAGGGCGCTTCCCGGAACGACCGGGGGCAACGCGGCCTACGGCGTGCGCAGGATATCCTCGATGGCCTTCGTCCAGCGTTCTTGTTGGCCTCGCTCGCAGACCACCAGCAGACAGGTCTGCAGGTCCTCATCCACCGTCAGGTCCGCCACGCCTTCCCTGACTTCGAACACACGGAAGGTGCTGTCGATGATGTCTCCGACGATGGTGACCGGGTCGGTCCACTGCCTCCGACTGTGGAAGGCGAATTGGCCTGTGGAGAAGGGGCACAGCAAGACGGCCTGCGACTGCCACAGGTCTTCACCATCCAGCGCCAGGCCGATGACCTGGGTGTCGCCGCTGAAGACGAAACTCCCCTCCACCTGCGCTTCGCCGGAGGCCCCCAGAGAGACCAGGTTCGCCCGCTCGTTGGTGGCCAGCATCGCCGGGTAGCGCGCGGCCGCCCGGGCCTTGACGTCCAGGCCCTTGCCGTTGGGCAGCGGCACCTCTTTGGCTCCCGGCGGCATGTTGGTGTTGAAAGCGGTGACGAACTCCCCGGCTCCCCGCAGCGGCTGCCGACAGAGGTGGACGTCCGGGCCGCCCTGGTACTCCTCGGCGGGGCCGCCGGGATACAGCAGCTTCAGGAGCGGGAGTACCTCGTCGGCCTTGCCCATCTCCAGAGGATCGGTGCAATACAGCACCGTGCCCTTCCCGATGCCCTTGCGGACGAGAACCGGCATTCCGTTTTCGGTGCGGGCCACCACCTCGGCGTCCCCGGCCTGCACCTCGATGCAGGGTTGCAGCGCCATCTTCGTGCCGCGGACGTCCACGATCTGAGGGTTGTCCTCGGGCCGCACCGGAGGCCGGTAGATCTCCTCCACGAACTGGACGCCGCACAGCTCCTCCAGGCGCTGCGTCCGGGTGCGGCGCCGATTCTCATCGAAGGAGATGTCCCCGGTGACCAGCAGCCTCCCGCCGTCCGTGACCCACTGCAGCACCTTGGCATAGGCCGCGTCATCGGGACAGAAAGCGGAGGGCCAGATGAGGCCGACGGTGTCGCTTTGGAGCGCCTCGACGTGCCGCTCGTTGATGACGGAGAACTCCGCGTGTTTGGCAAACAGCGCCCGGAAGCAGTTGGCGGCGATGTCCAGGCCCTTCTGCGAGTTGGCCCCCAGGCGCATGCCATCGGGCAGGAGTACCGCGAGTTTCGGCGCCTGATACTCCGGGGTGAAGTGGCGCCAGATCAGGCTCAGGTTGCGGTGCCAGTAGGCGATGTCCTTGGGCACGCGGCCGTTGGGGTAGAACACCCCCCAGGGGAACACGGTCTCGCTGGCGTCGCGCAGACACCAGTTCTGGACCTTGCACGCTCCCATGCCCATACCGTAGTGGGCCACGGCCATGAACAGGCGCCTGGCCTCCTCCTCGGTGCGCACGATGTGATAGCCCCGGGCACCGTTCTCCACCGTCCAGGCCGGATGCGTCTTGACGCCGTACTCGCCCAGCCCCAGCGACTTGCCCCGCATCCGCAGGTCGATGAGCCGGAGCGCGAGCGGCAGGTTGTCCACATCGCGGTACGGCTCGTCGAAGTAGCCGATGTTCGAGGCGTCCTGCTCGCCGATGGTCAGGATCAGGTCCAGTGCGCCGTAGGGCTGTCGATAGTACTCCGAGGTGATGGCGTGCTCCTCGTCGGCCTCGCGCACCGCGGCCACGTGGCGATTGACCCAGCGCAGGGTCACCCAGATTCCGAACCGCGCCCGGTCGCACTGGCGCACACTGTCCCACGAGCTCTCCGCCGGGGGCGGGAACTGTAGCTCGCCCCAGTTCCCGTACACCTCCTCACCCCAGCTCTGCCTCCAGGCCGCCTCGTCTGGGTATCTCTCCGCCAGCCACCGGTTCCACAGCGCGGTGAGCGCCGCCTTGTCCTCGACCTCCCAGCGGAAATCGCCGTTGAGGTAGTAAAGCAGCCCCGGGTAACGGTTGAGATGCTCGGCGTAGTCGCGACACTGGGCCGCCTCTCTCTCCAACTGCTCCGGGCCGATGGCGACGTTGTGCCCCACCAGTTGGCAGGGCATGAACACCAGCCCATTGCGCTGGCAAAGCTGAGCCATGCCCTCGAACTTGCGCCAGTCCTTGTCCGTGAATCGGTAGTCCGCATTGCTGTACTGCAGGTTCTCGTAGACATTGAACCCGTAGTCGCGGGCGGCGATGTGATCCAGGTTCCAGGTCCAGGGGTTCTCGGTGGCGGAGTTGTACACATTGCTGTACGTGTCGCTGCCGAACAGGAACGTGGGCCTGCCGTCCAGGGTGAAGTAGTTGTCCTCGAACCGCAGCTCGCGGCCGGACTTCACCACCTCCTCGTCCTGGACCACGAAGCCCGTGGACATGCGGTCCACCGGCCTGCCCTCGAGCCGGAGCTCTGCCACCAGTTCGTACACGTCGGACTCGAACTGACCCGGCTCCCAGGGACTCTCGGCCGTCTGCCAGGACCCGGGCTCGACAGTCAGGTCCACCTGCTCTTGCCCCGTCGGGCGACTGCGGTCGCCGTCCGGGTAGGCGCTGAAGCCGACGGTGCAGTTCAAAGGAGTGCCGCCGAGGTTCTCCACCACCACGGACCGCCGCACCGTCTCACCGGGCTTGTAGGCGGCAAGGTCGGTGGTGAGGTTGCGCAGGAAGCCGCCGCGGCAGATGAACCGGGCGATGTCGACAAAGGCCCGATCCAGCCAGGGGGCGGAGCCGTCGAAGATGTCCTCGTTCTCCACGCCGAAGTACGCCCAGGCCGAGCCGGAGAAGTAGCCGCCGTAGTTGAGCATCAGCGATGCCGCCGAGCCGCGGTGGCGGCCGAAGCGATCCAACCCGCTGACCAGCTCGATCCAGCGGGCGTTGTCATAGCCCTGCACCCCGGAGGCGGCCCATCCCGAGAAGTCGCCGACCAGCGGCTCGCCGGGGGCCACGACGAGCTGGTCCTCCGCCGGCCGCAGGCTCGCCACGCGCCGCAAAGGATAGTCGGCATCGAACACCCCGATCTGCGAGGGCGAGATCTTGAGGCCATCCGCCGGCCCGCCGGTGCTGGTGTTCATCGGCTGCATTTCCACATCAGCCACATCCGACAGGCGGATGTCATCGAACCACGCGGTGCCCGTGGCCTGGAACAGACCCATCTTGATGTGCACCCGCGTGGTCTTCTCCGAGGGGGTGAAGGTGTACTCATACCGCGTCCAGTCCTGCGTGCCCGTGGTGTGGGCGAAGTCCTCCCACTCCCCCAGCTTGCCCTCGCCGTCGTACTCGTACAGGGCCATGTAGGCGTAGCCCTGTCCGTGGGCCCTGACATTCTCGGACTTCATCCAGCCGCTCACGCAGTAGCTGGCTCCGCGCTGAGGAGCGATGTCCAGATACCAGCGGTCCTCCCGGGGCTCTTCGGCATCGACGGTGACCCTTGCACAGACGTCGCCGTCCCTGGCGCCGGTGGGGTCGAGGGTGCAGATATCTCCGTCGCGCCGCCACTTCCCATCCAGCTCCTGCCCCCCGATGGGGGCTTCCTGCGCGGCCTCGAAGCTGCCGTCGGGCAGGACCGAGCGTTCCAGGGCCGCGGCCAGCTTCTGCTTCACCACGGTGGCCTCGTCGAGCCATTGGCCCTCACCGAGCCTCACGAGGTGCTCGAAGGTGTACCCGCCGGTGGAGATGAAGCTGCCGCCGCCGTGGAGGTAGGCGGTGAAGTTGCGCCTGGCCTCGGCCGGGAAGCTCTGCCCATACGGCAAGACCACCAGGCTCAGCAGCCCGGAGTTCACCCTCGCCGGGTCCGCCAGGTCGTCGGCGGTGAGGTAGCGCACGTCAAACCCGGCGTCCCGCAGCAGGCCCCCGAGGCGGTCCGGGGACGAGCCCGCACCCTTGACGGGGAAGCCCTGGTGGCGGAATACGCCGGCCGTCGGCGTGCCCGGTCCGTGTGCCGGTCCCGGTGAGGTGACCTCGTCGTAGCCCATGGCCTTGTCCCCTTCCACCAGCGTCCAGTTGTCGAACCACGCCTTGCCCGACGCATTGAAGATCCCGCAGTGCAGGGAGATGATCTCCACTCTCGGCGCCAGCTCGAAAGTGAAGTCGGCCCTCTGCCAGTCCGTGGTACCTCTTACCTGCGCGAAATCCTTGAAGGCCACCAGCTCGTTGCGGCCATCGCGCTGATAGACGGCGGCGAAGGCGAAGCCGCCGTTGGGCCCTGCCACGACGTCTTCGGTCTTGATCTCAACGCTGCAACTGTACGTGGCGACGCCCTTGCGCGGTGGCACTCCCTGGGTGACCGTGGCTTCGTCCACGATGTGCAGGCAGCGGCCGGTGCGGCCGGATTCGACGGTCGTCGCCCTGGGCGAGCGGCTCCAGCCGCCGCTGCGCTCGAAGCCGCCGTTGACCACCATGGAGACCGGCCGCTCCTGAGCGCAGGCGGGGGTGAGGATGACGGCCAGCAAGAGAAGACATCGGGTCATGTGAGGTTCCTCCATGGTCGGGAGAGGCGTCCTCCCTTCGCCCTGCCCCGGGGGACGTCGGGCGCTATCCCGGTGCCGCCGCTTCCCCGGGCCTACAACAAGCGGCGCCGCTCCCGGCGGTCGGCCGCAGCATCCCCTTGTCTGTTCGTCCTCCCTGCGCCGGTTGGTCAGAGCAGGCCGGCCTCCGCTCCACGCGGCGCTGCAGACAGAGGACTATAGTTTCGCAGCGCCACGGCCCAAGACCTTCGGAGCGAAGAGGTGATTGCCCGAGGAGGTGGAAAGGGCACGATGAGCCTGTCGGCTAAGTCAATTGGGCCGCCTACGTGCCTCGTTGCCATAGCTCGAAACGCGTAGGAAGAGTGCCGTCACGGTCTTTGAAACGTGTCACCGCTGCATTGAAGACTTGGTTGACCACCGAACGTCATCCATCCGCCGAGATTCGAGGGTGCGAAAGGACTTTGCCGACAGGCTCACGATGCCCCGGTGTGTACACGCCGGTG
>CAYRFY010000375.1:0-8230 GCA_964423635.1 uncultured Armatimonadia bacterium
GGTGACGTGAATCGGCGGCTGCCCGGAACCTGCATAATCTGAGTGGAAAGCCCGACCTACGCGGCAGACGGCAACGGCCCTACGCGGCGGCGCCCTCTACCACTCAAACAACGGCACATCTCGCCAGTTGCCATCGCTCATCGCCGACTCGTGGGCGATGATGCCCGGGATCGTGAAGTCCATGGAGCGCACCACGTCGATGGGCGGGCGCGTGCCGCTCTCGATGGCCTGCAAGAACTCGCGGATCATGTAGTATTCCGACGTCCCGTGGCCGCCGCTCTTGGCCTCCTCCGGGGCGTCGGGGTCCACCACATTGCACTCGATGACCTCGGCCCGCCGCTGGCCGTGCTCATCGTCGGGGGTCTCCCCCTCGATCCACAGGTAACCCTTGGTGTTGCTCCCGTCGCGACCGTTCTCCACATAGCCATTGGTGCCGTACAGCGAGTAGTAGACCATGTGGGGGTAGCGCGGGGCCACCTGGCTGCGGGCGATCTTGATAATCGCCCCCTTCTGGGTGCGGAACAGGCCGACCTCCATGTCCAGGAAGCCCAGGTGCTCGGACTGCTCGGGGCGCTTGTGGAAGCCGGCGGCGCTGCCCGAGGCGGCGACGATGCGGTCATCCATCAGCGTCAGCAGCGGCCCCAGCGTGTGGGCGCAGTACCAGATCGGCGGCCGCTCGTGACGCCAGTAGTACTCGCCGGTGTCGCTGTTGATCAGGAGGTCTTCGATCTCGTGGACGTACTCGGCCTCGGCATAGAAGATCGGCCCCAGCTTGCCCTGCTCCACAATCTGCCGCCACTGGCGGACGTAGTGGAAGTAGCAGTAATTCTCGGCCATCATGTACGCCTTGCCGGAGCTCTTGACGGCCTGCACGATCGCGTCGCAGTCGGCGACGGTGTACGCAGCCGTCTGCTCGCACATCACGTGCTTGCCCGCCTGCAGCGCCTTGATGGTCTGCTCGGCGTGGAAGCGGATGGGGGTCGCGATCATCACGATGTCCATCGGCGCGTTCAGGAACTGATCGTAGTCCGTGTGCAGAGCCTTGTCGGGCAGCCCGAAGGCCTGGCCCAGGTCCGCGAGGGTGTCTGTGTTCAGATCGCACAGGGCCGTCACGTTCAACTGCGGGTGCGCCGCGAACAGCGATACGAAGCCCCGGCCACGGCGCAGCCCCACGATACCGATATTCAGCTTGCCCATAGCAGTCCCGTCTCCATTGAGTTCTCGCTGTGCCGGTGGCACAGGTTGCGGTCAGAGCTGCTCCAGCATGTCCACCAGGTCGTCCACCAGACGCTCGCCGGAGCCCGGCACCACTCGCACCCAGCGCGAGCGGAACGTCTCATAGCCTCCCTGAGCGAAGGCCTCGCGGGTGGGGATGTAGCCGATGCCGTCATTGCTCAGCTCGGCCACGGCCGTGATCTCGAAGGGCGAGCGCGCCTTGATCTCCAGCCCCAGGTCCACGAAGGTCTCGCCCGGAGTGGCGGCGATGGCGCCGTCGCCGATCCGCAGTGCCTGCACGACGGTGGTGATTGTGTCCTGTGGATCGGCCTCGAGCAGGCGGTCTTCGGTCTGAAAGACCTCGAAGCCGTCCGGCCACTTGTCGGCTATCTCCGCCTCCTGGAAGGGCTCGCGGTCTCGGACGCCGAGGGTCACCTCGCGCCAGGTCGCCCCCAGGTCCTCACTGTCGCCTGGAGCCGCCCCGCGCACCAGATCGCGCATGGCCGCCGAGAGCCGTAGGTATAGCGGCTCGAAGCCCACGGTGTTGTTGATGTCACCACAGGCACCCGGGAGAAACAGTGAGAAGAACTCGGGGCCGAACTGATCTCGCAGGGCGGCGGCCACGCGCCCGGGATAGTCGGCCGAAAAGCTGGTGCCGAAGTGTGCGTTCACGTGAACCGTGTAGTTCCACAGGGCGGCGACCGGGCTACCTTCGGAGAAGAACACCCAGGCCAGCAGGTCCTCATCCTCCGGCCCGGCTGTGGGGAGGGCCTCGCGGTCATCGGCTGAGACCAGCCACGCGTTGATGACGGATCCATCCGGGCGCAGCAGGCGCCGGTTGCGCCCCACACCGCCGACCTCACTCTTGATGGTTCCCACGGAGACTGTGCGCAGGTCCTCCGCCGCCCGGCAGACCGCCTCCGCGATGGCCTCGCCGACCTGTCCCAGGTACCTCTCATCCAGCTCGGCATCCACCAGGTACAGGCTCTCGTCGGTGTACGGTCCCGAGTGGGTGTGCGAGCAGTTGATCAGCACGTGCTCCGGGGCGATGCCCGTGCGCGCTGAGATGGCCTCCCGCGGCCCATCACAGCGGCACCGCGGCCAGGTGATGAGGTCCAGTGTGACCACGGCCACCCGCGTCTTGCCATTGTCCAGGACCATCGTCTTGCACAGCAGCGGATCATCGACGCCCACCGAGGTCCGTGGGCGCAGACTGCCGGCGAGCAAGGTGCCCACCGGCGGGGTGATATCGATTGCCGCAATTCCCAGAAGCATGCAGCACGACCTTTCGGCGAATGCAGACGAGCTGAACTCCCATACCTTGAGACGCCCCCAGTTCCCCGGGGGCCAGACCGACTCCTTTGAGCAGGAGCCTCCCCCTCAACGAGGCCGCCAGGCCGTAGCTCCCGCCCTGCAGGACCGTTGACGCCGTTGCGGTTGACGCCGTTCGCCGTTGACTCGCGACACGTGACTCGCCGACTCGCCGACCCCTCACTGCCACTTCCCCAGTGCCGCGATGAACTCATTGGAGAGCTTGACGAAGGCCGGGTCGTGCGCGTGCCCCATCCAGGGCGTCGGGAACATCCGCTTGGGCTCGGGCAGCACGGAGAAGGCGGAGTAGACGGAAGTCGGCGGGCAGGTGGCATCGGCAAAGCCGGTGGAGATCAGGGACACGCAGTTGGCATGGCGGGCGAAGTTCACGGCGTCATAGTAGGCCGAGACCGCCGCGATCTGGGGGTCCTTGTTGGGAATAAGCCGGGGCCATCCGCAGGCCCGGTCATACATGCAGCCGGTGTGGTCGCACAGGGCAGGCACGTTGGCCGATATCGCGCGCACCTTCGGCTCGAGGCCGGCGCACATCAAGGAGAGACCGCCGCCCTGACTCGAGCCCGTCACGATGAGGTTCTCGCCGTCCCACTGCGGGTGGGCGATGAGGTAGTCCATGAAGCGGGTGCAGCCCGTCAGGACGTGGCGGAAATAGTAGGTTTCTCGGTCTTCGCGGCCGCGCCCGCGGTAGTCGCTCAACTCCCCCTGGCCCAGGGCATCATACTCTTCGGGGGCCAGGTCGACGGGATAGGGGTGGGCGAACAGCACCATGCTGATGAACCCCTGCGCGGCCCAGTGGATGCTGGGTCCGTAGGGGCGGTAGCCCGCCGCGGGGACGGTGAGAAGCGCCGGGTGCGGGCCCTCGGCCGTGGGGACACTCAGCCAGCCGTAGACCCGCAGATTGCTGATGTTGGCGAAGCTGATCCTGAAGCTCGTCTGCTTGTCGTCCGACCTCTCCGCCACCTGCTCCATCTGCACATCGGCGGGGATAGCGCGCACCAGCGCCTTTTGCTGCTCCCAGAAGGCCACGAAATCCTCGGGCTCCACGCAGGTCGGCGCGATGCGGTCCACGTCAAATCCCGCCCCCATCACGTGGGCGTTGTTGGGCGGAACCTGGTACTGCTTATCGGTCATTGTGAGTCGGAGCACACCCGGCTTTTGCAGCGTCCCACGGATGGTAGTCGGCTCCTCGCCGAGCGGAGCCTTACCTGAGGCCACCTGCCCCACGCCGTCATCGGTGAGCAGGTATGAAAACTCCCCGGTCGTGACGGGTGCGCCGTTGTTCCTGATCTGTACCGAGAACACCGCCTCCTCGCCGCACCCGTACAGCCCGTCGGCGCGGTCGAGGGCCACCGTCACGGTGAACTTGTCCTCGGCCTGCGCCACGCAGTGGACGTCCAGGAGCGCCATCAGCAGGAATGCGAGCCACAACAGCATGGGTCTTGTCATAGGGTGTCTCCAGTCAGGTGTGAGACAGAACCGGGGCGGCGACAGACCGCCACGGAACAGTAGATACGCCGTGGCTCACCGGAAGTCCTGCGTCGGTACTGCAACCGGGCCGCTCGGGCGGGCTGCATCGCCGCAGGCGCCGGGCATTCGCCCGCAAAAGGTCGCTGGGAGTGACGCGACGAACATGACGACGAAGAGGTTCCCGCCCGCTGTGCCGGGGATCGCTCCTCACAACTCAAGGCGGCCGGCGGCGAGCCGCCACCATTGCCCATTGACAGAAGGCGGGTGGGAGAGATGGGACGCAGGCTGCGGCTCTTGTCGATCCGCCGTGAACTGGCTCTGCCGGCGGTTCTCGCGACATGCCTGTGTGTGGCGCACGCACAGCAGCCCGACCCGCAGACACAGACCCTCCAGTTGGCCGACTGGTGCACGGTGACCTGCCCCAGGCCATTCCTTATCAACACCGTGGCCGATGTCACCGTGGCCTACCAGGGGATAGCGGAGAAGACCACGCTGTGCTGCGACCTGCACTATCAGAGAGCCGACGGCAGCTCAGGGGGCTTCTACAGCCATGACTGGCGCCCCGCACCCGAGATCCAGGGGGAGGGGCAGCACGCCTTCACCGTTCCCATTCGCGAGGCCGAGGGCCTCGCCACCGTCACGCTCCTGGTCTTCACAGAGCCCGGGGGGCGGTGGGAGGGCCACACCCGCCTGGCAACCTCGGCGCCGCTGCCGGTAGTGGATCCCGACCCGGGGTACACCGCCTGGGCCCGGGAGGTCCGCTACAACAGGAGCTGGATCGCCTTCGACTGGTCGAGCCTGCAAAAGCCCCTGACCGAGGGCGACAAGCTCGAGGTCACCCTCGATTACTATCTGGATCCGGCGGACCACTACAAGCAGACCACACTGAGCCTCGAGGCCCTCGGTCCCCGCGTCCCCAAGCCCGACGTCCCCAGACCGGTGAGCTTCGCCAACACCCAGCACCTGTGGTACGGATCGCAGAAGACACAGATCGAGCCCGGTCGCGGCAGGCACACCTTCACCGTGACGGTCCCCAAAGCCGAGGAGCAAAACACCCTGCTCTTCCTGGCCCTGTTTCGCGAGGGCCGCGACCAGCGTTGGCCCTGGGACACACGGGCCAGTGTGTGGTACCGGGGCGCCGGCGGCTTCTTCGAGCTTCAGACCGACAAGCCGGCGAACCTGTTCACCTACGACGAGCCCGTGCGCATCGAGGCACATTTGAAGGCCGCGGTTCAGGTCGGTGAGGCCAAGACGCTTCGGTACACCGTTCACGATGCGGAGGGAGCGGAGCTTGCCTCGGGCGAGGTACCTTTCACCGTCGAAGACGCCGGGCAGGTCATCCCGGTGGAGCTTGACCTCACCCGGCGCGGCACATTTCTGTTCCATGCCCAAGTCGATGGTTGGGAAACGCGCGAGACCACCTTCTGCCGCATCCCCGACATTCAGGCGATCTCCGGAGGGGCGCCGACGCCCTTTGGCATGACGGTTCATGCGGGCCCCGCCAAGGAGCCGCGCACGCGGAGCCTCTTCCAGGCGGCGCGGCGTCTCGGTCTCACAAGCTGCCGGTCTTTCACGGAGTGGAAGGTTCTACAGCCGGCGCCGGATGTGTACGCTTTCCCCGCCTGGGAGCCGTTCTTCGACGCCGCCGGGGAGAGCGGCATCGACCTGACGCTGTGCATCTACAATCCGCCCGCCTGGGTCATGCCCCGCGGGGGCTCGGTGGGTTACAGCATGTTCGACTGCGACCTTGGGGCCTTCAGCGACATGGTCAAGACCGTGAGCGAGCACTACAAGGGCCGGTTCAGCGGGTGGGAATGGCTCAATGAGATCAGCCCCGGCGGGACGGCGGATTCCGTCGGCGACTACGTGAAGCTCTGCCAAGCCGGCGTCGAGGCGGCGCGCTCGGTAGTCCCGAGCCTGCGCTCCGTGCTGGCCGGAGGGCTGTGGCCGCGGAACTTCCGCCTCGAGGTGCTCAACGCCGGGGTCGGCAAGTACATTGACGCTTTGCCCATCCACTACGGCAATGGAAGCGGCATCCAGGAGGCCCGGGATGATCTGGACGCCTTCGGCCTGGAGAACGTGGCCGTCTGGGACAATGAGACCGCGGCGGAGATGATCACCTGGGGCTGGAGCGGTAAGGAGGTGGTTGCTGAGACCACCAAGAGCAACTGGGTGCTCAGCCAGTGGACGGACGAGCTGCGCGCCGGGGCCAAGCGGCTGTATTACTTCGGCGGCGAGGGCAGCTCCATCGGCAGCTTCGACTACCTCCTCGCAGACCATTCGCCCCTCCCGGTAGCGGCGACGCTGGCCGTCTTCGCCGCCAAGCTCTGGGATGCCCAGCCACTGGGGCTGTTGACGTCTCAGGGCACAGCCGGGGTCATCCATGCCTTCGAGCACGGCGGCAGGCCCGTGCTGGTGGCCTCCACCAACGAGCCCGAGGGCGAGCAGGTGCCGCTGGCCGTCGGCGTCGAAGAGTTCATGCTCACCGACTATCAGGGCAACGAGACCCGCCTGGCGACCCAAGACGGCGTGGCCATGCTCCCGCTGACGCCCCTGCGCTGCTTCGTCGAGGGGGCAAACCTGGATGTGGTGAAGGCCTATCTTGCGCCGACGGTGCAGGTGCCCAGTGCCGGCGGGAAGCGCGAGACCATCGGGGCCCGCCCCACGATCGGTGTACTCATCGGCCAGCAGGCCTCGGTGCCGGTGCGCCTGTGGAACCCCTACGAGCGGCGGCTCGAGGGAACCCTCGCCCTGGACCTTCCCGCAGCCTGGGGGGGTGCAGATGAAGTCCCATTCTCCGTGGCACCCGGCGAGACCGATCTGATCCAGCTCCCCGTCACGGTGCCCGCGGACGGTCAACCGGGGGGCTTCCCCCAGCGCCTCACGGTCCGCTATGAATGGGACAAGCTCCCGGTGGTGCGAAAGCCCCTGGTGCTCTCGGTCTTCGATCGGCAGAGCGTGGGCAATCTGCTGCAGAACGGCGACTTCGAGCTGGCGGAGGCCGACGGGGTGACCCCTCAGGCCTGGCGCGGGACCAATGCCACGCTCGTCCCGGCAGAGGGCCTGGGCCTGGGTTTGGGGCGCAGTGTGTTGCGGTTCGAGAACGCCGAGGAGTGGGCGCACCAGTCCCAGCAGCTCCAGCTCCGGGGCGGGCTGACCTACCTGTATACCGCCTGGATCTGGAACCAGGACATGGGCGGCGGCTCCAACATCGGGCAGACCATGAAGGACGGTTCGCGCAGGGACCTTTACAACAAGCAGGTGATCGACATCGGAGACGGCACCCCGGGCTGGCAGGTATTCACCTGCCGGTACAAGGCGCCGGAGGACGTGGCCGCGGTGAGCTTCACGCCGGTGGCGAAGGGGTCGGGCTGGGCGCTATATGACAACGTCCGGGTGACGCTGTTCGAGGGCACCGACTTTGCTGCGGAGGCCTGGCGCGTGCAAGACCCGCCAAGCATCGACGGGAGCCTCGAGGACTGGAGTCGCAGATGCCCGATCCCGCTGATCGGGCGCAATCAGCTCCAGGCCGTGGACGCCGGGTATGACTGGACACCGCAGAACCTCAGCGGCGTGGCCTACCTGGGCTGGGACCCGGAGAACCTCTATCTGGTCGTGGAGGTGCTGGACGACGTGCACTGTCCCACCGGCGACGGCGAGACCGTCATCGAGGGCGATAGCCTGATCCTGGCGTTCGACCCCACCGCCGGCGGGCCCGACGGTCCGCGGCAAGCCTCGGCGCTGTACCTGTCCTCCCGGCAACCCGCCGGTGGCAGCGGGACCTTCACCCTCTACCGGCCGCGGCAGCACAACGGCGGCAGGCCCGCCGGACACCTGGCCCGTGACTCGTCGGTCTATGATGTTGCGGTGAAGCCCGGGGACGGCTCCTGCATCTACGAGCTGCGCATCCCGCTCAGCGAGCTGGGCGGGCTCCAGGGCGCCTTTGCCGCCAAGCTCGGGCTCGCGATCCAGCTCAACGACAACGACGGCACAGGTCCGGCGGCGCACATGAACTGGGGCGGGGGCCTGAGCCCCGCCTGGTCGCCGGAGCTGCTCGGGCGGGTGACGCTGGTGGAGTAACCCTGACCGCACGCCGTCTGCCGTCGTCGTCGGTCCGGCACGATCCAGGCCGTAGGCACACAGCGATGAAAACCTCCGTGCCCGCGGGTCTCCAAGCCCGCAGCGTGCGGCTCACCCGCATCGCCGGGAGGCACTGACC
>CAYRFY010000376.1:0-8228 GCA_964423635.1 uncultured Armatimonadia bacterium
GTTTGGGCCCACCCCCACCGACGGCGCTGAGCAACGCGTCGCGCTGGCGCGGATCGAGGAACTGCTGGCCGACGGCAAGACCGAGCAAGCCGGTGCGGTGGCCAGGGGGTTCATCGAGCGGGAACGCGCAACGCGCTGGGCTCCGGAGGCGGTCTTGCTCCTGGGGGAGGACCTGCACCGCCGCCAGCAGTATGCCGCCGCCATCGAAGTCCTGGAGCAGGCCCGGCCCATGTACGGCTGCGACGCGCGCACCGCGGCGCTCAAGCTCCGGGGCCGCTGCGAGTACAGTCTTGGGCTTCAGAAGGGCGCGGCGGCGCGGGAGGAGGAACTCCAAGATGCGCTCACCGTCACCGCCCCGCTCGCAGGCCTGGACGAGGCCGCCGAGATCGCCCGCCAGGATCAGCGTGCGCTGGTGCTGCTGCAGTTCACAAAGCGCGCGGGGGATGACGGCAAAACTCTGCAGCGGCTGCTTACGCAGGTTCTGGAGCAGTGTCCGCAGTCGGGCTACGTGCCGTACGCGCGGCTGTGCCTTGCCGTGGCGCGCCGGCCCGACGAGGTGCCACGTGGCCTGCAGCCGGCCTCGTCGGAGGCCGAGTTGGCGCAGGTGCGCCGTGACCTGCTACAGGTGGCCGAGGACTACGCGGGGAGCATCATCGGCTTCGTGGCCCGGCTCACCGCCACCGACATCCTCTGCGCGCTGGATCGCCATGCCGAGGCTTTCGCCCAACTCCCGACGCTTGCGCAGGTGCGCCTACCCGAGGCGGATCCGTATCCGCTGAGCGCCGACTTCCTCGACGAGCAGGGCTTCGTGGTGCCCGAAGGGACGCTGCGCCTGTCCGATGTGGTGCGCAGCGCGGCCATACCGGTGTTCCTGAGCGCCTGCGCCGAAGGCGACCTGGAGGTTTCGCGGACCGCGCGAGAGCTGCTGGCACAGCACGCGTCCGTGCCCAATCTGGAGCGGGTCGCCAGGGTGTGGCCCTACTTCGACCACCTCAATACCGACGCAGCAGGCCTGACGGCCCTGCTGCCCGTCCTGCCCCTGTGCCTCGCGAGTTCTGACGACCTCACGGACCACCCGGACCTCGATCCGCTATCGGCCCTTCGCGCCGCCCTGGAACGCGCGGAGCCCCTGGGAGAGGCAGGCGGTCCGGCGCTGCTGTTCTGCATCTGGCAGCAGGCCAAAAGCCCCAGATGGCCGCCGCAGCCGCAGATCGCGCAGGACGCACTCGCCCGCCTGCTCGAACGCTTCCCCGACAGCCTGGAGGCCCTCGTGGCCTCTTGCCACCGGAAAGCCGAAGCCGGCGAGATCCATGGCGCGCGTGCCCTGCTGCCCCGGATCGAGGCCCTCGTCCCCCACGGCAGGAACAGCGAGAAGACCGATACCTATCACCGGATGGTCCTGCGCGCCTGCCCGTTTGTGGCTTCGCTGGACGCCGACGGGCTGCCTCCCGAGGCTTCTGAGTGGAAGCAACGATATGGCGCCTTCATGGCCGAGGCCGGAGTCACCGCCGACGATCTGCGCAACTGTGACACCGAGTGGCGCCTGGTCCGCCTGCTGATGGCGCGCTTGCCGGCTCGCGCGCCGGAGGTTGTGCTGGCAACGGGGGAGCCAAAGCGCTACGTGCACGAGGCGCATCAGGCCATTGCCGACGACCCGAAGTCGCCTTCGGCGTACGAGATCCGCCTCCGCCTGGGCGATCTGCGCAGTCTGGCGGAGATGCTTGCCGCAGGACCGAAGGCCCCGCACTTCTCCGAGGCCGCCGAGACCTTCTGCTCGCGAACGGTGGAGACCCAGGTCGGGTTGGCGGAGGCGACCTATGGGTACCGGTACCTGGCCCGCCTGTTCCGGGGCACTCCGGCCGAGGTTTTGGCTCTGGCCGAGATCGTGCGCTTCCAGGTGCAGTTCGAGCAGCCCGAAGAAGCCGTCTCCCTGGCCGAGGCGGTCCTGGCCGCCACACCAGGCGACCATCCGCTGCGCGACCGGCTCCAGATCGCCGCCCAGAGAGCTCGGGAAGCCGTCGCCATGAAGGGCAGTATCGATAGCGGCCCGGCGTGGACCGTCTCCCTGCCCGATCATACCTGGAGCTTCCGGCGGCTGGCCGGTGGGGAAGAGGGGACGCTGGTCGCCCTGGCCGACAGCGCGGACAGGCAGTCCCTGTTCACCATGGATCCGCAGACCGGCGGGCAGTTGTGGGCGACGGATTGCCGGGCCCCCATCTCCCTGCTTCCCATCGGGCGGCAGGTGCTCTTCTCCACAGCCTACGGGACGGTGGCCGCGCTGAATGCCGCCGATGGCAAAGAGCTGTGGAGCCGTCCCATCGGCCTGAGCCAGGAGGGCTGCGTCTGGCTGCGGGGCGGGGCGGACGGCTTGTATGCCATCTGGCAGGGCGGCGAGGTCTGCCGCCTTGACCCGGCTACGGGCGAGGTGCTGTGGCGCAAGGACATGCCGCTGCCCTCCGACGCCGGACGAGGCGATGCCGACAGAGCCCCCGCCGCCGCGGCGCGGGGCCTGCTCCTGGTCTGGGACTGGGCCATGCAACTGCACGCGTTCAACGCCGAAGGTGGGGCGGAGGTTTGGTCCGTCTCGGCCGAGAGCTTGCTCCCCGGCTTCACAAAGCGCGCGGCGTACGGCCCGCACACGCCGTTAGTCGCGGTCTGCGGTGCCGTCGCGATTGCCCAGAGCGAAGAGACGGAGGGAGAGCGCTCCGTGGTCGCCGTGGACCTCGCCACAGGGGAGATGAAGTGGCGGCAGCCGTTGCCCCGCGGTGCGTATGTGAAGACGGGGGCAGACGCTCTCTATGTCTGTACCGGCGGAGCCATCGCGCGCCACAGGTTGGATGACGGCGCCGTCATGTGGTCGGTGCCGCTGCCGGGAGAGGTGCGAGGCAGTATCTGTGTCGGTAGCACCAGTATCAGCGCCGTGGTGGGGACGGACGTCGTGGTGGTGGATGGCGAGGCCGGCAGGGTCGTCGCCCGCCGGCCGGTGGGCGAAGGCGAAGTGACCGACGTCGCTATCGCGCCGACCGAGACCGGCGTGCGGGTGTTCGTGGCGGGGGGCAGAGAGATCGGCGCACATGATATTGCGTTGCCGCAACGTTGAGGGGCCGGAGGCCCGATGGGAAGGCGAGGGGCTCATACCTCACGCCTTGGACGATCGCTGGGAGGTTCTCTGTATGCGTTGCATCGCTGTGCTATGTCTTGCCCTATTGCATGTTGGATCCTCGGCACATGCCATGCAGGTCGCCATCAGCTCGGAGCCGCCGGGCGCTGTGGTTCTGGCTTCGCCGCTGGATGAGCCCGTAGCCTACAAGAAGGGCATCACTCCCTGCGACGTGACCCTCGACGACGCCCGTGGGCCACACATGCTGATCCTGAGCAAGACCGGCTACTTCCCCTGCTACCGCACCGCCGCCCCGGGTGCTCTGCATGTGGTGCTCCCCTCACGGGATGATCCCGCGAGTTGGCAGGCGCTGCGTGGCAGCTCCGGCGTGCCTTCTCCGTATGAGCTGCTGCCGGTCACATGGACCGACCACGAGGCCGTTGCCGGCATCCGCACAGAGCATCGGACCTGGGCACCCGATGCCTCCGGGACGCTGGTCAACGCCAGTCCTTACGGCGAGCAGGCCGTCGCGCTGGGCCTGGCGAAGCCGGGGCAGGAGAAAGAGTGCTCGGAGCTGTGGTGGATGCCGTGGGGAGGCGCACCCGTGCTGCTGTGGCGCTATGTGACCAGAAGCCCGTACGAGGGCTTCCCCTACTGGCCGGACGCCACGTTCTCCCCCGATCCCCGCTGGCTCGTGCACTCGGCGCCGGTGGGGCCCCGCGAGCGCCTGGAGCTACACTGCCTGGCCACGGGCCGCAAGACCACCATCGCCGGTGATCCCGATGCCACCTTGTGCTGCGCAGTCTTCTCTCCCGACGGGCGCTGGATCGCCTGTGTGCGCGGGCCCATCGATTCCGAGGCCCGGTATCAACGGCCGCCGCAAGAGCTGGACGACGTTCCCCAGCCGCCGCCGCCCGACCCTCTCCGTATGGTGTCTAGCCCGCCTCACGGGGTCACTGCTCGGCCATTTGCGGCGACGGTCGGCATCACCGGGGGCGACGGTGGGCGCCGCACCGCCCCGGTACCGATCCCCGGGGACTGCTGCGACGAACTGTCACCCACCGTGCCTGCCGAGGAGGTTGTGAGATGAGACAGTCCATCTGCCTGCTCGCCGTTGTGGCCGCCCTGTTGTGCCCGGCGGTTCGTGCCCAGGGGCCTACCGGCGGTCCCGGCGACGGGGTCGACGGGCTACGGACCGGCGAGGCCCAAGTCATCCGCAGCCTGGCCCTTGATGACGCTACCGTGGCGCGCCTGCGCGAGCACGACCTGCTCGTGCTGGGTCAGGAGCGCCAGACCAGCCTCTTCGACTGCTACCATGGCCTGGAGAGCGACGGCTGCCCGGTGTACATCACCGCCGATGCCATGCTCTACCTGTGGTACGAGGCCCACCGTGAAGCCCTCATGGCCATCGAGAAGCAATGGCTCTTGCCACAGACGCGCGACCTGGCCACTCGGCTCCTGGCGTCGACCCGGCGGCTCCGCGCCGAGGCCGACGACCCGCTTCTGGAACGCAATGAGGTCGTGCTCCGCGTCGTCTGCAACCTGCTGGAGGGCGGCGACGTGGAGCCCCCGGAGGCAGAGGTCTCCGCCGAGGTCGCCCGCGTCCTGGAGCACACCAGCGTTGAGGCCTATCCGGGTGAGGACTACACTCAGTACCCCCCCGCGGGCACTATACCGGCGATGAGGCCCTCTCCCGCTACTTCCGCGGCACCAAGTACCTGGCCCGGCGATACTTCCGTGTGGCCGACCCCATGGATCCCGAGGCCGCCGACCGAGAGCTACGCCGGGGCTTGTACCTCGCCTTAGCCCTCCGCACCGATTCCGGCTTGCCTGAGCTGTACCGGCAGATCGCCGACACTCGGGTGTTCCTCAGCGGGCCCGCCGACACCATCGGCCTGGACCAGCTCTCCCAGGCGGCCGAGGTGGTCTGGGGAGAGAGCTGGAGCCCGGCGCAGCTAGCCGACCTGTCGGGCATACGGCGTGAGTTGGCCGATCCCCGGTATCCCCGGACCCGCATCAACACGCGGATCAACGACGGCACGCCGCTCCCGCGCTGGAATGTGGCCTGCCTCGGTGAGCACTACCTTCCCGACGCGGAGCTGTTCCATCGCACCACCGACCCGACGGTGCCCGGTCGTCCCCTCCCGTCGGGCCTGGACCTCGCCACCGCCCTGGGCTCCGGACTGGCCGGCGACGAGCTCGCGGCGTCCGCGGGGTCGCCGCAGGTGGTCGCCAATGCTCGGGCCTTCTCCGAGGAGATGAAGCTGGAGGGGGTCTATGGGTCGTGGATGGCCACGCTGCGGAGTCTCTTCGAGGACCCGGAAGGTGATGTGCCCCCGTTCGCCCGGGGCGAGGCCTATGGCCGCAAACAGCTCAACTGCTGCCTGACGAGCTGGGCGCAGCTTCGGCACAACTACATCCTCTACGGGACCCAGTCGTACTCCGGGGGCGGCTCGGGGCCGGTTCCGCACGCGGGCATCGTCGAGCCCCTGCCGGCGTTCTTCTCGGCCTACAGCCGGATGTGTGCCGAGCTCGCCGATAGGGTCGAGCGCCTGCAGACTGGCGACAAGCCGCTCCGCGCCCTGCGGTTCCTTGAGGCCAAGGGTCACATCTTTCGCCGCTGTGCCGAAGACCAGCTCGCCGGCCGCGATACATCCTGGGCCAAGGACGACATCCGCGACTTCGGCAGCTTTGTCGGTCAGGTCTACTTCGGCACCCCGCTCATCGTCGCGGACGTGGCCACGGATTCCAGCGGCCGTGGGGTGCTCCACGCCGGCAGCGGGCCCTTCCACAGGATACTCGTTCGCTACTCGGTAGGCGGCGAACCCACCATCGCCCAGGGCTGGGTGGGCAGCTACTACGAGTTCGCCGAGCCCGGCATGGCCCGCCTGACCGACGAGCAGTGGACAGAGCGCTGCCAAAGCAGCTTCTCCCGTCCCACTCCTCCGAGCTGGTTGGCGGCCATCTATGACATGCCACCGGCGCTGGGCGCGACGACCGAGGAACTTCGCCAGATCGAGCAGCTTCTGCTTCAGGGCGAGCAGGAGGCCGCGATGCAGGCCGCGCAGGCGTTCATAGACCGCGACCCGTATGGCGAGTTGGCTCCCGTGGCCGCCGTGCTCGTAGGGAGGTACCTGATAAGCAAGGGACATTACGCTGAGGCGGAGGCCTTCCTCAAGCCCGCCCGCCGCATGTACGGCGGCGACGCCCGCGACGAGGCCCTGCGCAGGCTGGACTCCTGCGGCTGGGAGATTACCAGGCGTAAGCGAGACGCCGATGCCCAGGCGCGGTTCGAGGCCGAGCTTGGAGCGACTGACCCTCAACCGGGCCTACCGGAGGACGAAGAGCTGGAGCGCCAACACTCCCGAGCCCTACTGCTCATCGACAGGGCAAGCTACCTGCGTTGGTGGAGCGGAGGCTCACGAGAGATGCTCGCCCGCGTATTGTCGGAATGCCCGCGGTCCGGCTGCGTTCCGTACGCGGAGTTGGTGCTGGCGTTGCCCCTGACCGAGGGCAATGCGCGGCGCGAAATGCTGCCACCTTCTGACGAGGCGCTGCGGACAGCCCGGGAGCGACTCCTTGAAGTGGGCAGGGAATATGAGGGCAGCGCCATCGGGCGCGTCGCGCGAGTCGAGGCCATCGGCATGGCGAGCCGTCGGGGTGACTTTGACACCGCCTACGAGGAATTCAGGTCGCTTCCGACGCCGCCTGAGGACGAGCCGTACCCACGCAGTGTCGCTCTACTCACACGCCGCGAGGCGCCGGTGCCGGAGAACCTGTTTGTTGACTCCGGGAGCGTGGCCATTGGCCTCGTAGAGGCCTTCCTGCCCGCGGCTTGCGGCGCGGGCGATCTTCCCCGGGTGCGCGAGCTTCTCGCGGTCGCCGGCACCCATTCGCCGGGCTACCCCGGTGGCCCGTGACGGCGCGCAGCAGCGCGTTGTCGCCAAGCGCACCGAGGTGGCCGACCCCACATGGCGGGTTACAGAGCCTTGGAGGGCCCCGAGCCTCGACGCGCTGCACATCGCGGACGGGGAGGACGTGGTCTACGTCGCAGGCGCCGGTCCCGACGGCGACCTCGGCGTGGCGGCACTGGCCAAGGAAACCGGGGAAGTGGTCTGGGCGGCGCGGACGGGCGTGGTGTACTCGCTGCTCAGGGTGGGGGAGAGGCTTGCTGTACACCACCCGACACGGCTCCGTGGGCTGCCTGGCCGCCGACGGGTCGCCGCTTTGGGACACTGCCCTCGGAGTGGCGGAGGTCGGGGCCGCGAGCGTGTGCATGACCACCGCGGGGCTCGTGGCGCTGTGCGATCAGGGCTGTCTATTCGGGCTGGATTTGGGGACCGGGCGGATCCTCTGGCAGCGCGACCTGCTTGTGGGAGCAAGAGACGATGAGGACCGACCGCCGGCGCGGTACGTGGCCCTCACCGACAAGCTGCTGCTGATGCGCGATACCGGCGGCATCCTACACGCCTGGACACCCGACGGCTCGCGTCGGCTGTGGTCGGGCCCGGAGGAGGAGGTTTCCGGCGCTGACGATGACGACCCGATTGTGCTGTGCGATGATGTGGTGATCGCCAGAGTCGTCTCGGACTATCCCGACATGCACTACATCGGTCTCAGCGCGGCGGATGGCCACCTGCTGTGGAAGACGCAGTTCGGGGACGGTGCCGGCGGCTACCAGGACCTCGCCGCAGGCCTGCCGGTGCTGGTCTCGGACGCGAGCATCGCTGAGTTCAGCCCGGCCGACGGCAAGCTCCGCTGGTCGCTGCCTATCGCGTCCGAGCAGATCTTCGAGGTCGCCTCATCGCCGCGCTATCTGGCATTCGTCCAGTCCCAGACGGCCACGGTGGTGGACCGGCAGAGCGGACAGGTGGCGGCGACCGTGCCCGTCCCCGATCACCTCGTGCCAAAAGCCTTCGGCGAGAGCAAGGAGCAACTCAGGCTGTACGTGGCGGGCGAGCAGGGCCTCGAGGCGTACGACCTGCCGGTGCCCGCGGAGTGAGATGGGGCCGTCGCCGCTCAGCCCTGAAGGGTCACGCCCTGCGGGACTGCCACCGGCGGTAATCGGTCGACCGCGGGGCGGCCAGGCGCTAGAGGTCCGGCCGAAAAGTCCGGCCGGCCCGGTTTC
>CAYRFY010000377.1:0-6141 GCA_964423635.1 uncultured Armatimonadia bacterium
TAGAGGATGGGGAACTGCAGCCTATCCCCATCCACCCAGCGCTGACGGAACAGGGAGACCATTCCCATGATACATACGAATAGGGCCGAGAAGAGCAGGAACCAGCGGGACAGGACCGGTATCCAGTGGCCCCAGGGCACCCTTTCATTGGGCGCGGCCTCGAAGCACTGGCGGACGATCTCCTCATCCCGCACCACCTGCCAGTCGGGAAGCATGTGCCACCACTGCTCGAAACCGTTGGCGGGTGTGGCGAAATAGTTCAGCACGGTGAGATGGGGCAAGAAGGCCCGCATCACCCCGTAGCTGGCCATGGGGACGGCCAGGGCCATGGCCGCATAGACCACCAGCATCTCGGCCCGCGACAGCCGCAGCAGCCCCCAGCCGCGCCCGGCCGTGGCCCCCACGGCCACCAGCAGGAGCAACCACCCCACAGCCACGGCCGGAGGCGTCCCGCCGGTGGCATAGCTGCCGGTCAGAAGCTCTGTCTTCAGCACCCAGAACATGGTGAAAGACAAGATGGCGATGAAGACGATGACACAGCGGGCGGTAAGCCCGCGCTGGAAGCCTTGGATGGGTTGGGTCATGGCAAAGGCACAACGGTTGGTGTGGCGTTGCGGGGCAAGCAGACGGCGGCCGCGATGCGGGTCGCCGCGCCCTACAGGTACCGCTTCCCCTTCTCGTACCTGCGCAGCGCCTGTCGCTTTCGGTCCTCGCTCCATAGATAGCGCGGGCGCATGACCGTCTCCGAGAGCGGGAACTCCCGGCAGCGCTTGCGAATCGTCGCCTTCTGTTCAGATGACAGGCCCAGGCCATCCATCACGATGTCGTCTATCTCGGGCTCGATCTGCTCGTGCAGTTCGGACAGCAGGTCCTCGCGCTGTGCGCAGGCGTCCTGGATCTGCGCGACTAAAGCCTCTCGCGTCGCAAGCTCCCGGGGCAGAGGGATGTCCATCGCGGCGGCCCGGCCCAGCGGAGGCTCGGCGAAGGCCAGCAGGTGCCACCAGAGCAGCTTGAGTGTGGCGGCATCACCGGCCACGACGGCCTGGGGCTTCAGCCGGAGACCATCCCCCGTGAGCTCGGCGGCCTCGATATCTCCGGCCTCCACCTCGGCGTCGCCCCACCCGGTCCAGTTCAGCAACTGCGCGGCGCGGATGGTATCCGTCTGCTGGGAGCCGAGTTCCGCCCACAGGTCCGGAGCGTCGCGGGCGATGAGGGCCGAGACCTCGTGCGCGCGGCGCGACAGGGCATCCAGCCGGGCCACCTGCGCCTGGGTCAATGAGGGGCAGGGGAGGGAGTTGATGGTGCGAGGGTACAGTGTGGAGCGGCGACGGAGCAGTATGCCGGCCCGCAGCGCCAAGAGAGCCACATATCGGGATGTACTCGAGTTGATCACGGCGCATCCCGTGTGCGCCGTGACACTACGCGGGCTGATGACCAACGTGCTATCGTTTGCGCACACAGACATGGCGTTCGCGACCACGGCATTGACGGTGGGGTGTATCTTCGGAACCAGCGCCACGAAGTCGTGCCCCGGCCCGTCGGCCGGCATCAACGAGCCCTGCTCTGATGACACCCGCCGGCAGCCCCAGATGGAGGTATCTGCCATATCCGCCAAGTGGTCGGTGAGGACATGGGCGTCCGCGGGCGAGTGACCCCATGAGGCGATGCGGTCCCCCTTGAGATACGGCATCGCCGG
The DNA here is from genome assembly GCA_964423635.1 of uncultured Armatimonadia bacterium. Taxonomy (GTDB): domain Bacteria; phylum Armatimonadota; class Zipacnadia; order Zipacnadales; family JABUFB01; genus CAYRFY01. Next base: position 1,697 of record CAYRFY010000377.1, read on the forward strand.
AGACCCGCCATCGGGCGGCGCGCCCTCGTGCACCCATTGCGCCCCCGAGCCCGCCTTCATGCCATAGGACGTGCGCAGCCAGCCCGCCTTCTCCAGCGTCGGTCGTGCGCGCAGCGTCGCCAGTACAGCCAAGTCGTCTCCGGCAACCTCCGGACACCAATCCCCAAAGGGGCTCGCCTTGAGCCACTCGGCCTGTGGCAGGCGGGTCAGCGTGGCCGCCCTCTTCTGTTCATCACCCACCAACTCGCGGAACTCATCCAGCGAAGCGATGCCCTGCAGGAGTTCCACCTGGTGGCCGTCCGCCGGCGCGCCGGGTCCCACAAACAGCAGCATCGGGACGATGTCGGTGCCCTTGAACAGCTCAGTGGCAATCCACTCCAGCGAAGAGACCTCCAGCAGCGTCCTGTCCGCCAGGTATGCCCTGAGCCTGGAGGTGGCGTCGCTGTTGGCAAGCCCCAGGGACACCACGAAACCCAGCACTCCGTTGGGCTTCAGCCAGCGACTGACCGCACGGTGGATGAAGTACGCCGACAAGTCGGTGTTCTTGTACTTGATCGAGGAGAAGGCCGCGTCCATAGCGCCGCGATCCTCCGGCGGGACCCGTTCGTTGCGCACGTACGGAGGATTGCCGACCACGTAGTCATAGGCCGCAGCGAGACCCTGGGGTTGGTGCCGGGCGACCCAGTCGGCGTCCGTGGTTCGCTGGTCGAAGTACAGCAGCGAGTTCACCCAGTGCACCTGGAAGTCGGGGAGCCGATACTCGGGATCCTCCGCCTTGGCCTGTTGGTACAAAGGCAGCACCGTGAAGATCAGGTTCATCTGGGCGATAAACACCGCGAAGGGGTTCACATCGAAACCGACGAGAACGTTGGCGACGCGGTCGATGAGGTCCGCGGCGGGAAGCCCCGCTTCCTCGCCGGTGCGCAGGATGTGCTGAGCCGTCCGCACACCGAAGGTGAACGAGCCGCACGCCGGGTCCAGCACCCGTTTCTCCGCCAGGTGGGGGTCCGTGGTGACCCCCGTACGCCACAGGATGTAGTCCACGACCTCGATATCGGTGTAGAACTCCCCGAGCTGCTTGCGCTTCTCGGCAGGCAGGAAGCTCTGGTAGATGTCGCCCAGCACGTCCCTGCCCAGGCCCGAGAACTCGAAGGCACTCAGACGGTACAAGATGCGCTCCAGGGCGGCCGAGAGCGCCCCGTTCGTATGGGCCCACCAATCGAAAACCGTGCGCTCAAACAGCCCGGAGTACACCTGACGGGTGGACTTGAAGGCGGCGTCGATCAGATCGCGGTATACGGCGGGCATATTGCCCATGAACTCGTGCCAGATGGCCACGCCACGGTGAGACACCTTGGGCGAGACCATCCCCAGGTCCTCGCAGATGCGCACAAACAGGAGGCGGGAGAGGATGATGTAGGCGGTGTCGGTGATGTAGATGTCCAGGAAGTGCTTCTCGCCGACGGTACCGGCATACGCCTGACTGTGTAGGAAGGCGGGCCAATCGTCCTGGATGATGCTGACGATGTCGCGCACCGGTAGTGTGACCTCATGCAGCTCGTAGATCGCGTCCGCCTTGGCCTTGTGGTCGTCGCCGGCGTCGGCGATGCGCTCCTCAATGGGTTCCGCCTTCTCCCGGTACTCGGCATAGATCGTCTGCAGGTCGGTCCAGGCCATGCGCAGCACCGGCTCCAGTTGGGCCAGGGCGTAGCGTACCACCGTCTCGAAGCGCCGTAGGTTCTGCTCGTCCACCGGCAGGCGCGCCGGCGCCGCGTGCCCGGACCGGAAGGTCTCATACTTGCGCTGACTGCAGGCCTCCTCGTAAGTGATACGCGAGAGCATGGCCCTGAGCGCATCGTCCGACAGCGGGCGCGTGTCGCCACCCAGAGCATCCGCGAGGCCCAACTCCTCGATGTGAACGGCCTCCAGAACCTGGCCGGCGAGGTCGCACACATACAGCGTCCGCGGCCCGATCAGGCACACATATAGCGTCTCTGGCTCGATGTAGCGCCGTGCCTGCTCCTCCCACAGTCGCCTGCGTCTGTCCTCCCGCCGGATCTCGTCGTCATCCCCCTTGACCTCACAGACCACCCATGCCTCATCCTGATCGCTGTACAAGGTGAGGTCCGGGATGCCATCCTCTCTTCGCTGGTTGGTGCGTACCCTGCCCTTGGGGTACCCCAGCACCCCACGCATGATCTCGGCGTCGAGGGGGCCGTAGAGCTCAATCTCCCCCAGGTCCGGCTTGGCCTCGAGTTCGGCGACGTATGCAGATAGGCTCATTTGCTCACCAGCTTTTGATGACAACTGGGCGCCGGATGGCACCCGACCACGCTATCCGGCAGCGGGGACGACCAACTCGCTCGCGAGGGGATAAGGCGACCGCGGGGATAGCCGGCGTGTGCGGTTCGGCTTCAAGGCCGGTCCGTCTCTCCCCTACCCCTCCAAAAACCGCACGCCGCGCTGGGTAAGCGCCTGCCTCAGCGCGCTGCCCGAGACTCTGTCCGGGCTCGTATCTGCGGCGACGGCTTGGGCGGCCGCCAGGCCCGCGGCCTGCCCCGTGGCCATGCAGGTGCCCGTCACCCGGTACGAGGCGTGGGCCTCGTGAGTGCCCGAAATGCAGCGTCCGGCCACCAGCAGACCCTTCACATCCCGCGGTACCAGGCAGCGGTAGGGGATCTCATACGGATGCATCGTCGCCCCATGGCCCGAGGGTACTCCGGCGCCCGGTGCCGGCTCGTGGATGTCCACCCCGAAGCCACAGGTGGCCACGGCATCCTCGAACCGCGCCCCCCGGGCCAGGTCGTCCAGGCAGAGCTGATAGTGGCCCAGGATGCGCCTCGACTCGCGCACGCCGATGTGGGCGGCGCTCTGGGCCAATCGAATGCCTTCCAACCCCGGGATGCGCCGGAGAATCTCGAGGGCCTCCGCGATCTGTCGCCGGGCCTTGACCGTCCCCCGGGTGACGTCCTCGGGCTTGAGGGCATTGAGCCGGTAGACGTGGGTGAGCTGCACCGCGGCGGCCCCCGGGCGCGGCAGGGCGATGACCCACGGGACGTATCCCACCCGCCCGAAAGGCAGTTCGTAGCCCAGTCCACTTGCCGCCAACGCCTCCGTCATCCGGTCGAACAGCTCGGGGGCGCTCTCGTGGCTGAACTGCCCGGTTCCTTCCAGCTCGAACATCAGGGTCATCGGCTGCATCAGGCCGTCCCGATCGCGCCCCAGCTCGAAGGGCGCGCCCCCCCGTGCGGCCACATCGCCATCGCCGGTGCAGTCGATGACCACATCGGCCAAGATCGCCTCGCGACCGGCCTTGCTCTCGATGATCACCCCACGGACGCGGTCACCCTCGACGATGGTCTCGACACAGAGGCTATGGTACAGGAACTCCACGCCCGCATCGCAAAGGAGCCCCTCGAGAACCCGCCGCATCGTCTCGGCCTCGAAGGTGAAGGCGTACCTCCAGGGCGCCCAGGCCCCCTCTTGCTCCAGCGCCCCGATGAGCCGGGGCACAAGCCAGCCACCGCGCTGGGCCTCGAAGAAGGGGTTCACCAGGCCCGCGGTCCACATGCCCCCCAGCATGCCGTGGCGCTCGACGAGCATGGTACGGGCACCCTCGCTCGCCGCCGCCAGAGCGGCGCCCACGCCCGCAGGGCCGCCGCCGACCACCAGTACGGAGGCGGTAGCCCGCACGGGGGTCTCCCGCGGAGCCTCGCGTACCAGGGCGCTCTGTCTGTCAACGGAAACGGGATGGGGGATCACTCGACGGGTCAGGCTCACAGGTTCCTCCAGGCAGATGAGCAGGCTCAGCCCCTATTCCCCGCGGTGTGGCCGGCGACCTGCCAGAACCGCGACGCCCCGGCGAGAGTGCCGGGGCGTCGGAGATCGTCTGGTCAGTCCGGCAACGGAGTTGTGTTCTCTGCCGGCATCTCTCAGGCCCGGAGGGAGAGGCCGCAAAGCCCGCGCCGGCGGCCGCGACTACTCGAACCTCTGAGTGCCCTCCTTCGCCGCTGCGGTGTCCGCCGTGGCGGCCGTGCTGAAGTAGTAGGTCTGACTGAAGTCGGCGCCCTCATACCTCGCGTTGATGCGTACCTCATACGTGGTGTTCACCGCCAGCGGCTCCTGGGGCAGGGCCACGATGGTGTAGAAGTTGGCGTAGGAGACGGCCGGCTCCTCGATGGCCGGGTACTCGGGCGTAGTGATGTATGTGGGGAGCGGGAGCCCCTCCAGCGGCGTGATGAACAGCGAGGCGTTCCTCACGTCCGACCCGGTTGGGAACTGGCAGGTGATGGGAAAGCCCACGCTGGAATCCACCACACCGTTGAGCGGATCGGGGCTCTCGAACCCGGCATAGGTGGTGGGAACCAGCACCTGGTTCGGCGCGGGATAGAGCACGGGTTCGTCTCCGGGGCGCCAGGTGTTTCTCATGTTGCGCCCCACGTCGA
>CAYRFY010000377.1:6151-8192 GCA_964423635.1 uncultured Armatimonadia bacterium
CGCTCTCGTAGCCGATGGCCGTGCCCTGCCAGTTGGGGGTGAGATGGCCAACGCGGTGGAAGGGGACATTCACCAGACTGGCCGTCTGCTCCAGTACGGTGCGTGTGCCGCCCCACACGATGGCGATGTTACTTTGTTCGGCCGCCGCCAGACCATCCGTCGTGTAGCCGGGATTACCGGGCAGCTCCGTGTGGGGGCTGTGGCTCAGGGGCATGTTAAGGATCAGATAGTGGGCGTGGTTGTTGACGCTGTCCTGCAGCCCCGCATCGAGGACCACCGGGGAGACCCCCGCCGTGCGCCGGACATTGTTGAGGTAGGTCAGCGCCTCGGCGGGAGTGGTGCCCGTGGGAGAGGGCGTGATCACCTGTGACCCGTCGGCGATCGCGCCGGGCGCAACCTGGTGCTCGCTGCGGCCGGTGACCCCGCCGCTTGTCGTCACCCGGTAACGGCCCGCGGGCACATTCACGAAGCCATACTGGCCCGAGGCGTTGGGAGCCACGGTCTGCTCGGAGCGAACCTCGGCGGTGGAACCGACCGACACGGACTGCAGGCTCACCTGGGTCACCGCCGCCGGCGAGCCGCCGGAGCTGATGGTCCCCGAGATGCCCCCGGTACCGGCCACGGTGATGTCCGCGGCCGTCGCCAGTCGGCTCAGCGCCGTAATCCCGGCGCTGCCGCCTGTAGTCACCACGACCGACGCCCCTCCGGTCAGGCCGCCGTAGGTGGCGGCCACATTGCCCGTCACGTTCGCCGCCGGCGTCGAGGCCTGAAGACGCGCGGTGGTGGCCCCGGTGGAGGTGATCGTCCCCACTGCGGCCGTGGCCGTCCAAGAGACCGTGCCACCGAGGGGGAAGGTGGCGCCGTACTGATCCCGGCCGGAGGCGGTGAAGGTCTGCGCGCCTCCGGCGGCGATGGTCACCGTACCGGGGGAGACCACGATCTGGGCCAGACGGGCCGGGTCGTTCCCGCCGCCGTCATCCCCGCCGCCGCAGCCGAGGGCGAAGATGAGCAGGGCCCCGCAGGTCAGTAGGCCCCAATACCGCAGGGTCCGAGTGCCGGCATTTGTGGCTTCCATTGACGAACCACCTCTGAGGCGAGGGATCGGCGTGCCCGCCGCTGCGCTACTTCCGGGCAAGCAGCTCGTCCACCGTGACGAAGCTGTAGCCGCGGCGCCGCAGCTCGGCAATGACCCCGGGCAGTGCGGCCACAGTCTCATCGTACCCGCTGTGCAGGAGCATTACCGCACCATTGTGGGCGCGGCTGAGCAATCGGTTGCGGATGAACTGACGGTCCTGGGGATCACAGTCATGGGAGTGGACGGTCCACAGGACCACAGTGTTCCCCAGTTCATTGGCGGCGGCGATGATCCGCCGGCTGTAATGCCCTCCCGGCGGCCGCAGGAGCCGCGGACGCACGCCGCAGGCGCTCTGGATCGCGTCGGCGCCCCGGGAGATCTCCTCGCGCGCCCGGGCGATGGGGATCTCATCCAGCAGCGGATGGCTGTAGGTGTGGTTCCCCACGCTATGGCCCGCGGCCAAAGTCTCACTGACGAGTTCGGGGTGGGCCTCCGCCTGGGAGCCGCAGTAAAAGAACGTCGCCCGCACACCGGCGTCCTCTAGCACGCGCAGGAGCCCGGGTGTGGAGCCGGGGTGCGGTCCATCATCGAAGGTCAGGGCGATCTGCTTGCTCCAGGCGCTCCCGCTGCGGATGACCGACCGCTGTCGAGAAGCCTCCGAGGTGGAGGCGCAGCCGGACAGGTGCAGGCAGACGGCTGCCAGGCACAGAAGAAGTGCCGTGGATACATGGCGGGGGAGCGCTGCGGCCGTGCGCGTCGCCAAAGAACCACCTTCCCTGAGCCCGACGTGGGACAGAACCTTCGCCCTACATCGGCCGATTGCCTACGTGCATATAGACAAATGTGGCACTCTCCGGGTTCGGAGAGTGCCACATCCTGTGGTCTGCCTGATCTCGGTCCTGCCGGCCTATCACTACAACCGTACATGCGTTGAGGCGACCCAACGGCCGTCGGTGGGGCGGGCTT
>CAYRFY010000378.1:0-8186 GCA_964423635.1 uncultured Armatimonadia bacterium
CCCCTGCCTCTCCCCTGCCTCTCCCCTGCCTCTCCCCTGCCTCTCCCCTGCCTTTACCCTGCCGTCAGCAGGGTCTGCACCAGCTTGCCCACCACCAGCGCGACACCCAGGAAGATGAAGTAGGCGAAGGCGGCACGCACCCGTGCCGGGTCGAAGCGTCGGGTGAGGCCGGCGCCGGCCTGTGTGCCCACCACCGAGCCCAATAGCAGGAGGAGGGCCAGTACCGGGTCGACGTTGCCTTTCAGCGCATGGCTGAACGCACCGTAGGTAGACACGAAGACCATCTGAAACAGACTGGTGCCCACGGCCACCACCGTCGGAACGCCGATGGCGTAGATCATGGCCGGCATCATGATGAACCCGCCGCCCACACCCAGGAAGCCACTGACGATACCGCTGACGAAGCTGACGGCCACGATCCCCCAAACCGAGATGGACGCGATTCCGGAGGCGGGCAGAGCGATGCAGGGCCGCAGTCTGACTGCGCGGAGCCTATCGGCGATGGCGGTGTGGGGTTCGTCTTCGCCGTCCTTGGAGCCCCGTGTGGCGCGGCTCTCTTTGAGTATTCGCGTGGCGATCCATGTCAGGACGATCGTGTAGGCCGCACCCATCACCAGCGCCTCCACCGCCACCCGGGCCGTGCCGATACGCACTGCCCCACAGGCGTCCAGCCCATCGAGGGCCTGGGCCCCCAATTCCGCTCCGAAAACGGCCCCCACCAGGCACAGCAGCCCCAGGCGATAGTCTATGCCGCCCAGATAGCTATGGCGGACGCTGGCGGAGGCGCTGAGTCCGGCCATCTGGCTCAGCCCGGAGCCCACGGCGACGGGGTAGGAGATGCCGAACAGAGCGTGGAGAAGCGGGGTGAGAAGGAAGCCGCCCCCAACACCGAAGAAGCCTCCGATGGCGCCGATGAGCAGCCCGATCAGGGGGATCACGTAGGTGGGGATGTCGACGTCCGCGATGGGCAGGTGGACCAAGGTGCAACCGCCCCTCCGTTCTCATGGCAAGGTGGCCGTTGCCGGGGCACCGGCGGCTGTGGTCGGGTACCGAAAGCCTCCAGATCGTCGGAGGGACGGCACGGGCGTGCGGGTCGAGAGAGCGCCATCATACACCATCGGGACGGCGGATGCACGGAGCGCTCTGTCTCGACCGATGGGGATTGGGAGGGGGGCGCCCTGCGACGGCGAATGTATAATTCATGTAGGCTGCCGAAGCAAGGACGAGCGCGAGGCATTTTCCCGCGCCCGGACGTCTGGGACAGGGAGTTACCGCCGCGATGACGTGTGACGCAGGTCAGCCGAGACCGACGCAGAACGTCGCCATCCTGTTCACAGACATTGAGGGCTCCGTCAGGCGCTGGGAGAAGCACGGCGCCGGGTTCGAGCCGGTGCTGCAACTACACGACCGTGTGGTGCGTGGCTGCATCGAGCGGCATCGAGGCCGCGAGGTCAAGACGCTGGGTGACGGCTTCCTGGTGGCCTTCGAGCGCGCCGGCGACGCGGTGCGATGCGCGGTGCAGATTCAGCAGGCGCTGGCGGCGACGGAATGGCCGGAGGGTGTGGACCCCGTGCGGGTTCGCGGCGCGGTGCACGCCGGCGAGGTGCTTCTGTCCGGCGATGACCTGCTGGGCCGGCCGGTCAATACCGCCGCCCGCATCCTTCAGGCCGCCACGGGCGGCATGACTTTGGTTTCGCAGGCCGCGCTGGATTTGGCGGAACCGGACCTCCGCGCCGCGGTGGAACTGATCGAGCTGGGCCCCCACGTCTTGCGAGATGTCGTACGCCCCGTCCGGCTGCTGCTCGCCCTGCCCTCGGGCGCCCCGCCCCCGGCCTCCGTGTTCATCCGCTCCGCGGACAGCCTCCCCACCAATCTCCCCGTGGCCGTGGACGAGTTCGTGGGACGCAGCCGAGAGATCGCGCAGGTGGAGGAGTTGCTCATCCGCCACGGCACGAGATTGGTGACCCTCGCCGGTCCGGGTGGAGTGGGCAAGACACGGCTGCTGCACCGGATCGGCGAATTGTGCCTGGACGACTTCAGTGACGGGGTCTGGCTGGTAGAGTTGGCGGATATCGGCAACCCGGCGGCGGTGCCCGAGGCCATCGCCTCCGCGCTGAGCATCAGCCTGCCGGGGGACGCGGCCGATCCCACGGTGCCGCTGGCACAGGCCCTGTCGCGCAAGGACCTCCTGTTGCTCCTGGACAACTTCGAGCACGTTATCGAGGCCGCTCCGGCAATCGCCCAGCTCCTGCAGGGGGCGGCGGGACTGAAGTGTCTGGTCACCTCGCGAGAACGGCTTCAGCTCCGGGCGGAGGGTGTGGTGCAACTGGCTCCTCTGGAGCTGCCCGACGCTTCAGACCCTCCGGAGGATCAGGCCACGGCCGACAGCTTCCGGCTCTTTTCCTACCGGGCTACCGCCGCCCGGGGGGCCCCTTTGGATGAGGTGGAGGCTCGCTGGGTCGCACCGATCTGCGCCCATTTGGGGGGCCTGCCACTCGGCATTGAGCTGGGGGCGGCGCGCCTGGCGCACATGACCTGTGCCGAGCTTCATGAGAGCCTCAGCAGCAGGCCCGCGCACCTGCGGTCCGCCAGCCGCGATCTGGCCCCGAGGCAACGGAGCATCGAGGCCACCATTGAGTGGTCTGTGGGGCTACTGCCGCCCGAGGAGGCCCGTACGTTCTGCACCGTCGGTGTGTTCCGAGGCGGCCTGTTTCCGGAGGCGGCTGTGGCCGTCTGTGAGCACGCCGACGCCGCCCATCATCTAGAAAGCCTGCAGGACAAGTCGCTGCTGCAAAGTGAGGCCATCGGCGACCGTACCCGCTACAGCATGCTGCCGCTGGTCCGGGCCTACGCCCTGGAGCGGCTGGGAGATGAGGTCGACGCGCTCACGGGCCGCGCTGCCCGGCACCTGACCGAGGCGTCCGAACATCTGGACCTGCACGGCAGCCCCGCGGACCTCGCCTGCGCACAGGCGGAGCTGGACAACGTGCGGACGGCACTGGGCTGGGCCCAGGAGCATGGGCAGAACGGCATCATCCTGCGCCTGATGCGCTGCTATTGGCCCATCTTCAACCTGGCGGGGTCCGCGACCGAGGGCATCGCGTGGCTGGAGCGTGCGGTCCACGCCGCCCGTCTCGAGCGAGACGAACTGGCCGCCGCCCGGCTTCTCATTGCCCTGGCCGTCGGGCACAAGCTGGCGCGGAGGCTGTCCGAGGCCGAGGTCCTGGTGCAGCAGGCCCTGGAGGCCTGTGCGGCCGGTCAACACGAGGATGAGGCCTGCCGCCTGTGGGCCCTCATGGAGCGCGGCTGCATCCTGCATATGATGGGAGACACCGCCCGCGGCGAAGCGGTGATCCACGAGTGCCTCGAGGCCTACAAAGCCATCGGCAGCAACTGGGGACAGGCGGAGTGCCTGCGCGCCCTGGGGCGCATGGCCTGCGAGGGCGCGCGCTACGACGCGGCCCGGAGCTACCTGCGGGCCGCGCTGGACCTCGAGGACCCGCAGCACCAGGCCTGGGGCGTGAGCAATACGCTGTTCGAGCTGGGGAACGTCGGCGCCGCGGAAGGTGAGCTCGCCACCGCGCTGGAGCACTACCAGCAGAGCCTCAAGCTCAGTCGGGATCTCGAGGACCAGCCGGGGCTGATCATGCGGCTCCTGGCGGTAGCGCGCACGTCGCGTGACCTGGGCGAGCGTCAGGCCGCCGCGACGGCAGCTCGCGAAGCCCTGATGCGCGCCCGCCGACACGCCCCGGGCATGGCCGACGAAGCCGCCGACATCGCGCAGTCGGCGTAATAGTGACACCCCAAGCCTCGCCATGTAACCCGCCGGGCGAAGGAGCGCGATAGACGGCGCGAGATTCTGCGAGCCGCCATTGCCGGGAGCGGACGCGTTCAGAAGGATACCCGTGGCGAATGTGGGCCTCGCGGCCGGCCCTCGCGACCCGTCCGTGGGACCCACGGCGTGCGGGTCGAGGAGCTGTGCCACCGCTGCCGGGGAGTTCCGGAGCCGGTTGGTTCGGTCGACGTGGTGCGGCGTTCCGCGCCATCTTGTCCCCTCACGGCCCTTCGTCGTCGCCGTGCCTCCCCGGCGAAGGCCGCCTCCAGACCTGCGGGGAATAGGCCGGCAGGGGCGCTCTGCCGCCCCGGCGATTATCGAGAGGAGCCGACACAATGCTCAGCTTCAGCAGCACGCGGCCCGCGGTATCCCTGTCCGCGGCCGCCCTGGTGGTGCTTTCGACCATGGGCGCAGGCGCCCGGCCGGCCATCGACTACGAGCAATGGCAACAGTTCCGCGGGGCCGTGCAGCACCCTGCCGGAGCCATCAAACCCGCCGATCTGCAGCGGGCCCGGGAGAACATGGAGCGCTACGAATGGGCCCGGGACTACGCCGAGGGCGTGGCCAAGAGCGCCGACGGCATCGCCCGGCAGTTCACACCCCAATACCTGGAGCATATGATCGGCAGGCTCACTCCCGCCACCACCGGCCCCTGCCCCGCCTGCCGGGCCAAGGGTCTTCCCTGGCACCCCAACGGTCAGTGGTCGTGGTCCGCTCAGAATCCCGACGAGCTGCTGTGCACGGTGTGCAAGACCGTGTTTCCGAGTGACGAGTTCCCCGAGAGCGTGGTCCTGAAGAGCAAGTGGGACCCCGAGCAGAGCTTCGGCTTCGCCGGTGGCGAGCACTTCATGTGTTTCGGCTATCGGGCCCGCCCCAGTTTCACCGGGATCATCGCGGGCAGGAAGCTCTCCTACGTCAGTGGCCAGGTGAACACTCTGGCGGTGGCCTATGCCCTCAAGGGTGACCCGGCTCACGCCCGGGCGGTGAGGGCCATGCTGCTGAGGCTGGCCGAGGTCTTCCCACGCTACATGGTCCGCGCCGGCTACGGCTATGGCGAGATCGCCGACATGGACCCGCACACGGCCGCCGAAAGCATCAACGCCCTCCCCGAGGATGAGTTGGTCTATCCGCCCAATGAGCCCGACCGCAGGCTGCACACGGGGTTCTGGTCGGCCAGCCGCATCGGCACCTCCGGCATGGATGGCGGCTGGGTCAGCCGAATGGCCACCGCCTACGACCTTACCTGTGATGCGCAGGACGACGGTGTGGCCGTCTACAGCGAGCAGGACAGGCAGCGCATCGAGCGCGATGTGCTGCTGGAGAGCGCCTACCTGGCCGCCTGCGACGGCTCCATCAACAACAAGTCCGTAGGCAACCGTGCCGGCGCCGCCACCGTGGGCATGGTCGTGGGCTGCCCCGGTCTCGTGCACTTCGGCCTCGACGGCTTTGAGCGCACGGTGGAGGAGTGGTTCCTGCCCGATGGCGGGACATCGGAGTCTCCGGCCTATGCCATGATGACGATGGGGGGCATCGAGGACTTCGCCCTGCTGTTTCGGGACTACACCGACCCGGAGGGCTTCGCCGCCGCCGACGGCCGACGTCTGGAGCACTTCAACGCCGCGCGGCAGACCCGCTACGGCGATTGCTGGCAGAGCCTGCTGTGGACGCTGCAGGGCAACCTGCGCTTCGCGCCCTCCGCCGATTCGTACCGTACCAGCTCCATCGGCGCCGGGTTTGCCGAGCTGATAGCGGTGGCGTACCCCACCGACGACCACCTGGCCTTTCTCAGGGAGACGCTGGGGGGAAACCTGGCCGGGGGGGCGCTGCAAAGGGCCATCTTCTACCGCGAGCCGGGCATCGAGACCACCGAACTGCGCCCCTTCAGCCTGCCCGACATCGTGTTCCCCTTCCTGGCCCAGGGCTATCTGCGCACCGGCGAGACCGGTCGCGAGAGCCTGCTGCTGCTCAACGCCAGCGACTGGGGCGGCCACCACCACCACGACAGCCTGGACCTGTATTACTGGAAGGACGGCCGCGAGCTGCTCTCCGACCTGGGCTACCTGTGGGACCATCCGGACAGCGCCATGACCCGCCGGACCTTCTCGCACAACACGGCTCTCGTGGACTGGGCCGGCCAGAAGACCCGGGAGCGCGGAGGGAGCTTCCACCTCTTCACCACCACCCCACGGGTGAAGGCCATGGAGGCCTCCTCGGCCGCGTACGATAAGGCCGAGGTCTACCGCCGCACCTGCGTCCAGGTTGAGCACGGCGCCGCGGGCGCCTACGTCCTGGATATCTTCCGGGTGCAGGGCGGCGCGAGCCGGCAGTACGTGTTCCACGGACCGAACAACGACTATGAGATCCAGGGGCTGGAGAGCGGGCCACGCGCGTCCGAGGCGCCACCGATCCGGTTCGCCGTGCGCTTCCACCTCCCCAGGTTGGGCGAGGTGTTCGTGGATGATGTGGAGATCCGCGAGGTATCGGCCGACGGCGAGCTGGGACCCAATCTGGCCCCCAACCCCTCGGCCTCCGGGGCCGAGCCGGGCGAGCCTCTACCCGGCTGGGGGTATTACTCGGGCAACGGCAAGGGCGAGTGGTCCGCGGCAGGACCGGGCCGCACGGACGATCTTTGCGCCCGCGTAAAGGGCCTGCAGACCGATGACAAGGGTGTGCTCAATATCGCCCTGCTCGTGGGCGACAGCGCCGGCTACGAGGGGACGCGTGCCATCGAGGGGCGGCCGGGCGCCAGGTACAAGCTCACCTTCTGGCTTCGGGGCGGTGGCGAGCAGGTCTCCGTCGGGAGCGTCTGCTGGCCCAATGATCCCGCCGCGGCCGACGACAGGCTCCATGCCGGGATCCTGCAGGCCAAAGCCGGCACGGAGTGGGAGCAGTTCGAGGGGACCTTCACTCTCGGCCGCCAGGCGCTGGACCTGGAGAACTCCAGGGCGGCCAATCCGGAGGGGCCCTGGCGCATTGTGTGGCATCTGCAGAATGCCGCCGGCGAGCGGGACGGCTACCGCTTCGCCGCCATGGTCCCCGCGGGCCTGGAAGAGGAGGTCATCCTCGGCGACGGCTGGGGCCAGCGGGATCACCGCAATAGCGACCGCGGCGCCACCTTGCCGTACGTGGTGCGCAACGATTCAACCGCCGGCAAGCTCAACCGTTTCGTCACGGTGTTCACGGGCACGGACCGTGAGGCGCTGCCGGTGAGGGCGGTGCGCATGCTCCCGCTGCCGCCTGAGGCCCCCCAGGACGCGGTGGCCGTGGAGGTAGAGACCGCTCTGGGCGTGGACGTAGTCGTCTCCATGACCACGCCGACATCCCTGACGCTGCAGACCTCCGCGGGCGAGATCACCACCGATGGCCGTCTCGCCGCGGTGCTCGGAGGCGACGAGGGCCCGACGGCGGCGACGCTGGTGGGGGGCACGCTCCTGCGAGCGAGGGCCACGGAGGTCACGCTGGCCCACGCGGCCTACACGGGCCGCATCGTGGCCAACGCTTCCGCAGGCGGCAGCTCGTACTTCACCCTTGAGGGTGAGTTGCCGGTTGGCGAGGCCCTCGTCGGCCGGACGCTCTTCGTCCGCGACGGCGACCTGCACCGGGCCTATCACGTCCGTGGGGTGGAGCAAGTCCAGAGGCAGACGCGTATCTACACCAAGCTGGACAATGCAGGCTTCGAGGCCCGGCCGGCCGAGAGCTGGGAGCTTCTCCCGGATGCCTCCTGGGAGAAGGGGTAGAGAGCGAGTGACGACCACGGCCAGGGCGCCGTTCCCTGCGGGCCCTTGGCCCGCAACGGCGATGACGGCGTCCTCACCCCCGGACTTTCTCCCGCGCTCAGACGGCGAGCGCCGGGAGAGGGGAGCACGGCAACGGCGAACGGTATGCCGGCGAGACGCCCGCGCTCCCGGGAAGGACACACGGCACGCGGCCTCCTATCGGTCTGCGACACACGGGCAACACCAGCATGCAGGAGGACACCTCGCCATGAACCGCTACCTTATGGCATTGCTCGGCGCAGCTTTGCTGCAGAGCGCCGCGCTCTGTGAGCCGATCATCCTGGCCACCGACGGGACCCCTGCGGCCACCATCGTCCTTCCCCCGGCGGCCGACGCCAGGCTGAAGACGGCCGCCGCCGACCTGCAGCGCTATGTCGCCGAGATCTGCGGCGTGTCGCTACCCCTCCATGAGGACGGCAAGGCCGTGCCCGGCACAGGGCTGTACATCGGCCGCTGCGGGCCGTCGCTGGATACCGACCTCCCCGACGAGGGGCTCAACCCCGAGACGTACGCCATCCGCGTTCGCGATGGCGGTCTCTATTTCGCCGGCCGATATACGACGCCCGTCTGCTTCG
>CAYRFY010000379.1:0-8183 GCA_964423635.1 uncultured Armatimonadia bacterium
GAGCTTGCGACGCCGACGCTCCAGAATGACAGAAACCGGGCCGGCCGGACTTTTCCTCAGATTATGCAGGTTCCGGGCAGGCGCCGATTCACGTCACCTCACCCCCCCAGCCCCCCTCTCCCTTACTCCGCCAAACGGCCGGCGGAGACGGGAGGAGGGGGGAGAACGGCAGTACTTCGACCGTTCCCGACGCGGGAATGGCGAAATGCGGCCCCAGTGTGTTCATGCATAATCTGAGTTTTCGGCCGGACCTTTGGCGCGGTGTGAAGGACGGATCCAGGAGCACAGCAGCGGAGGAGGTATCGCGATGGCGACCGGTCATGTGTTCACGGGTAGTCAGATCGTGGAGATGGCGATCCAGACAGAGCAAAGCGGGAACCGGTTCTACCAGGCCGCGGCCGAGAAAGCCTCTGACGGGGAGATGCGCGCGCTGCTGCAGTGGCTGGCCGAGCAGGAGGCCAGCCACGAGCAGGTATTCCGCAGGCTACTGGACGAGCAGCATCGGGACCAGGGCCCCAAAGAGGAGTACAGCGGCCAGAGGGCTCAGTTCATCCAGGCGCTCCTGGACAGCCGTATCTTCAGTACCGACCCCCTGCCGGAGCGCGA
The DNA here is from genome assembly GCA_964423635.1 of uncultured Armatimonadia bacterium. Taxonomy (GTDB): domain Bacteria; phylum Armatimonadota; class Zipacnadia; order Zipacnadales; family JABUFB01; genus CAYRFY01. The sequence goes on from CAYRFY010000379.1 coordinate 607, forward strand.
CCTCGAGACGATGACAGACGCCCAGGTTATCGACTACGCCCTGAACTTCGAGAAGGACACGATCCTGCTGTTCTACGAGATGCGAGACCTCGTCTCCGAGATGGGGGCCTATACGGTGGGGCGGCTGATCGAGGAGGAGAAGACCCACGTGCAGCGGCTCCACGCCCTGCGCCGGGCCTGACGCGGCCAACCGAGGGGGCGCGCGTCGTTTGCAGCCATCCGGTCGCACCGGCGGAGGCCTCACATGTCCATCGCTCGTCTCGCCGCCCTGCTGTGCGCGTATGCTCTGATCACCTGCGGGACGGCCCAGGGCCAGGACCTCACGACCTTTCGTGACCCCGACGGGCGGTTCACGTTGCGTCATCCCGCGGACTGGACCTCGGTGAGCAGCACCGCGGACCCGGCGCAGCATCTGTTTGCCATCTCCTCCGAGCCCATCGGTGCGGTCAGCGACGAGATCAAGCACGGGCTGTCGCTGCTGATAGTGGCCAACCCGGCGCCGGGCGTCATCACGGAGGCCAACTGCCTGTCCGCGGCCGTCCAGATCCGGGACGAGGCCGGACGGGCCATCGAGGCCGACGGCACCAGGGTGACCTGGGGCGAGATGGTGGCGGGGCCGTGGGGCGGGGTGCCTGCCGGTCGCTGCCGGGCGCAGACGGCCAGGGGTGACGAGCGTTCGGAGGGCGAGCTGCTCGTGGCCTTCGGGGACAAGTGGATCGCGATCGGCACCTGCGTCTGGCCCGCCGGCGAGATGGATGCCGTCCTGGCCGCGGTGAGAGACAGCTTCCGGATGACCCAGGCCGGGACAACCGTCGGAGGGAGCAAGGAGGCGCCGGGCGGCGGCATCGTCTTCGTGCGGCAAAACCCGGGCGAGCACTCAGGCTCGGAGCTGTGGCTGTGCAGGCCGGGCGGCGGTGAACCGGTGCAGCTCAGCCACCTGAACGCCGCCGGCGGCCCGCCGGTGAGCGTGGAGCACCCCGCCTGGTCCCCGGACGGCTCGCTCATCGCCTTCTCGTCGGACCTCAACTCCGAGCGTAGCGCCTACCCGTGGAACATCTTCACCCTAACGGCGGATGGCCGGAACCTGCGTCAACTCACGTTCTCGCCACTGGACTACCGCGTCGATCCCGCCGCGGCCGGGTGCACCATCGCCGGCCGTGTCCTGCACCCGGCGTCCCCCACACCCCTCGGCCTGGCCGGCGTCCGTGTCAGCGCCGGAGGCACCGCGACCACCACCCTCACCGACGCTGAGGGCCGCTTCCGCCTGCAGGGTGTGGCCGCCGGCGAGAACTGGATCAAACTCTGGGCCCCCGAAAGAGACAGCGCCACCTGGGGCTTCGACGGCGAGAATCCCAGCAGCCTGCTGTGGCGCCGGCTTGCGCCGAATACCGAGATCGATCTGGGCGACATCGCGCTGTCCAATTCGCCCGGGTCCTTCCTGTCCCGTGTCCGCCTGACGGAGCCCGCCTGGATGGCGGATGGGGCCCGCATCGTGTTCGTTCGCAGCTCCGAGCTGCGGGGCAAGAGCGGCGACCCCCATCTAGTGGTCATCAATGACCCGGAGTGGGTGGCCTCCTACGGTCACACGGAGCTTCAGGAGATCAAGCCCTTCCAGCCCTTGTCGGAGTTCCGAGGTGGCGTGGCCTACATCTTCCGGCGCGCGCAACTGATGAGCATGGACGCCTTGGGCGGGCACATGGCGGCCCTGACCGGCCCGTTCCTGGGCGAGAATGCATCTCCGGTCATCATCGCCCCCGACGGGATCGCGTTCAAGGCCTGGCCCTTCAGCGCCGACCATGCAGGCTACAGCGGCCCCTTCGCCTTCCAGGGGGACGCGAATATCGTGGTGGCCAACCTCAAAGCCGGTCTGGAGAACGAAAAGCTCCTGCCCCTGCTCGCCGAGCGCCACAGCGGGCTGGCAGTATCGCCGGACGGCCGCAGCCTGGCCTACGTCAAGCGCACGGCCGCGGCAAATCCGGAGTTTGGCAGCAACTACGGGCCGCTGGTGATAGTGGACACTCAGACCGCCCGGGAGCGGGTCATCGCCGACTTCGGCGACCGGCAGGGGGTCATCAGCGACATGGACTTCTCCCCCGACGGCACGGCCATCGTCCTGTGCGTCACTACCTCCGGCCAGACTCAAGACAGCCTGTATGACATGAAGCGTCCGGCGGGAGACCTGTACATCGCCGACCTCAAGAGCGGGCAGATCATGGCGCTCAGCGGCGACGGGAGGAGCACGATGCCGACATGGCGGGGATAGGGCGTTCCCCGAGGGGCACTTTGTGCAGAAATGCACTTGACTCCCCATGGCGAGATGATATACTGACACTATCCATTGCACTATAATTCACATAGACCCGAATCTTGGCGGTGTGGCTGTCGGCTGCAGGCCCTGCCGTCTGCATGACAGCCGAAGACATTGTGAAGGAAGGTGCATGTCGTGCACGAGCACGGGATCGCGGACGATGTATTCAAGGTCCTCATGCGGCAGGCGGCACAGAGCGGCAAGCGGATCGGCTCCGTCTCCATCGCCGTGGGCGAGCTGTCGGGCATCAGCCCGGAAGCCCTCAGCCACGGGCTTGGGCATTGCTGCGAGCACGAGCAAATGGAGCCCTTCGAGGTGACGGTTGTCATGCGCGACGCCATGCTCCACTGCGCCGCCTGCGACCATCAGGCCCCTATTGAGGACGCCCTGCGCTGCCCCCGGTGCGGCAGCGAGGACGTCTCCGTGAGACCCAACACAGGAGTGAGCATCACCGCCATCGATTTTGTGTAGTCCCCTGAAGTGCCCGGCAGTGCCCTGGGTTTTCGGACATCTGGCCTTGTGGGGTGACGGTCCGAATGGGTGGGCGCACCGATGTGGACCACAATCTGCCCGGCCGCTACCCGTCCGGCGAAGGCGTCCATCGTCGGCGTGTGGTGGTTCACGGCATCGTGCAGGGGGTGGGCTTCCGGCCCTTCGTCAGCCGTCTGGCCCGGGAGCGCGCTCTGGCCGGCAGTGTGCGCAACTTCACCGGCGGGGTGAGCATCGAGATCCAGGGGCCCTTGGCCGAACTGGACAGCTTCCTTGAGGCCCTCGCCTCCCATCCCCCACCCATCAGCGTCATCGACGATATTGCCGTGGAAGAGCTGGCTTGCGAAAGCCAGCAGGGCTTTTCCATCGCGCCCAGCGCGACGGAGGCCGGCGGCCCCATTCTCGTCTCGCCCGATGTAGCCCTCTGCGCCGACTGTGCCCGAGAGCTGCTGACCCCCGGCGATCCCCGTTACCACCACCCCTTCATCAACTGCACCAACTGCGGCCCGCGCTTCACCATCATCCGCCAGGTCCCGTATGACCGGCCGCACACTTCCATGGCGCCCTTTGCCATGTGCCCCCATTGCGCCGCCGAGTACACCGACGTCGACAACCGGCGCTACCACGCTCAGCCCGTGGCCTGTCCGGAGTGTGGACCGAAGTTGGAGCTCTACGCCGACATCGGTGAGGGGGTCCGTCGTGGCGGCGAGGAGGCCCTGCGCGTCGCTGTGGAGTTGCTGGCTAGAGGCGGCATTCTGGCGATCAAGGGCATCGGCGGCTTCCATCTGGCCTGTGACGCGGACAATGAGGAGGCCGTGCAGGAGCTGCGACGCCGTAAGCGCAGGGAGCAAAAGCCCCTGGCGGTGATGGTGGCCTGCCTGCAGGTGGCCCGGGAAGTGGCCTATCTGGATGAGGCCGCGGAGGCTCTGCTCAGCTCCCCGCAGGCCCCCATCCTCCTGGTGCCGAAGCGTCCGGACAGACCGCTGGCCCCCGGGATCGCCCCCGACAGTAGCGACTACGGACTGCTCCTGCCCTACACCCCGCTCCACCTGCTATTGCTGCATGACGCCCCGTACCGGGCGCTGGTGATGACCAGCGGGAACCTCGCGGACGAGCCGCTGTGCACGGACAACGAGGAGGCCCGCGGTCGTCTGTCCTCCCTTGCCGGCGCTTTCCTGTGGCATGACCGGGAGATCCTGGTGGGCTGCGATGATTCGGTCCTGCGCACCGGTCCCCGGGGCCCGATCTTCATCCGCCGCGCCAGGGGCTATGTCCCCTTCCCGGTGAGGCTGAAAGCCTCCGCGCGCCCGGTCCTCGCCGTCGGCGGGCAGATCAAGAACACCTTCTGCCTCACCTGTGGTGACAACGCCTTCCTATCGCAGCACATGGGCGACCTGGAGGACGGCCGCAGCCTGGCCTTCTTCGAGCGTTCGGTGGAACACTTCCGGAGCATCCTGCAGACGGAGCCGGAGGTGGTGGCCTGCGACCTGCACCCGGACTACCTCTCCAGCCGGTACGCGCGGCGGTGGGCCGAGAAAAGCGGCCGGCCGCTGGTGGCCGTCCAGCACCACCACGCTCACATCGTTTCCTGCCTGGCCGATAGCGGCCACGCCGGCCGGGTGGTGGGTCTGGCCTGCGACGGCACCGGGCTGGGCGACGACGGTACCATCTGGGGGTGCGAGGTGCTGGTGTGCGATGCCGGCGGCTATCAGCGGGCGGGGCACCTGCGTCCGGTGCCGCTGCCCGGCGGCGACCGGGCGATCCGCGAGCCGTGGCGGTCGGCGCTGGCCATGCTCAACGAGTTCGGGCTGCAAGATGAGCTGCAATGGCTGCGGGAGCAGACGCCGGCGGCGGTGCCCGAGCACCACTGGGAGCTGGTGAGCGCCATGCTCCGCCGGTCGGTGAATTGCCCTGTGGCCTCCTCGGCCGGGCGGCTCTTCGACGCCGTCGCGGCCCTCATCGGTCTCCACCTGATGGGAGCCTACGAGGGTCAAGCGGCCATGGCGCTGGAGACGCTCGCCGTCCCGGTTCCCGAGGCCTACCCGCGTGTGGTGATGCCCGGCCCCGACGGCGCTTTGGTCATGGACCCCGCGGGGATGCTGCGCAGCGTCGTCCACGACCTGAGAGCTGGTGTGGCGGCGGGCCGGGTCGCCGGCCGGTTCCACCGCACCTTCGCCCTGATGCTGTGCGACTGCGCCCAGGAGGTGGCCGCAGCCGAAGGGATACAGCACGTGGCCCTCTCAGGGGGCACCTTCCAAAACCGCCTGCTGCTGGACATGGTCTGCGGCGAGCTAGAGCGACGGGGCCTGACGCCGCTTTGCCACCGCCGCGTGCCGCCCAACGACGGCGGCCTGTCTCTGGGACAGGCGCTTATCGCCAACGCGAGCAAGGGGGCGTGATTGCCTGTGTGTCTGGCGGTGCCGGGCCGCATCGAGCGCATCGACGGGTTGTGGGCCACGGTGGAGGTAACCGGGGTGCGGCTACAGGCACGCCTGGACCTGCTGCCCGAGGCGGTGGTCGATGACTGCGTGCTGGTCCACGCGGGGTTCGCCATCACCGTCATCGATCCGCAGCAGGCCGAGGAGATCGCGCGCCTGCGTCGGGAGGTGACGCAGCTTGGCTAGCCGCGGAGCCGTAAGCCTGCAGGCCGTAGCCGCGCTGGAGTGCACCCAAGAAGCCAACCTCATGGAGGTCTGTGGAACGCACTCCCATGCCATCGCCCGGCACGGCATCAAGCAGCTTCTGCCCGAGACGGTGCGGCTGATCTCCGGCCCCGGGTGCCCGGTATGCGTGACCCCCACCGGCGACATCGACCTGGCCATCGAGCTGGCGGGCAGGCCGGAGGTGACGCTGGCCACCTTCGGGGACATGATGCGCGTCCCGGGCTCGGAATCAAGCCTAGAAGAAGCCAGGGCCAGGGGTGGCGATGTGCGGATGGTCTACTGCCCCACCGAGGCCTCCGCCCTGGCGGCCGAGTACCCGGACAGGCTCGTGGTGTTCCTGGGCGTGGGCTTCGAGACCACGGCGCCGATGGTGGCCGGCTCCGTGCTCGAGGCGGAGCGCTGCGACCTGGACAACTACGTGGTGCTGTGCTGCCACAAGCTTATCCCCCCGGCGATGGCGGCGCTGCTGGCGACGGAAGACGTGCGAATCGACGGGTTCCTCTGTCCCGGACATGTGAGCACCATCATCGGAATGGAGCCCTACGAGCGCCTGGTGGCGCGGTACAAGGTGCCCTGTGTGGTGGCGGGCTTCGAGCCGCTGGAGATCGTGGAGGCTCTGCGGCTCTTGCTTCTGCAGATCGAGCAGGGCATCTGGGCGGCCGAGAACGCCTACCCCGGCTCGGTGCGCCCCGACGGCAATCCCCGGGCCCGCGCGGTGCTGGGAACGGTCTTCGAACCCACCGCCGCTCAGTGGCGTGGGCTGGGGACGATTCCCGGCAGCGGACTGCGTATCCGAGAACGGTACGAGAGGTTCGATGCCGTCACCCGGCTGGGCCTCGTACGACCGCGGGGCAGCGAGCCGGAGGGCTGCGCCTGTGGCGAGATTCTCCGCGGCGTCAAGGCGCCTGCCGACTGCCCGCTGTTCGGCGACACCTGCGTGCCGCAGGCGCCGGTGGGGCCCTGCATGGTCTCCTCCGAGGGCGCCTGTGCCGCCGCCTACAGGTATGAGCGATGAAAGACATCATCACCATGGCCCACGGCGCCGGCGGCGAGTCCATGCGCCGGTTTCTGGCCGACGAGATCGCGGTCCTGTACAACGGCCATGCGGATCTGGACGACGCCGCCATCGTCCCCGGCGGCCCGAGGCTGGCGGTGACCACCGATTCCTTCGTGATCTCCCCGCTGGTCTTCCCGGGGGGCGATGTGGGCAAGCTCGCGGCGGCGGGAACCATCAACGACCTGTGCATGAGAGGCGCCACGCCGCTGTACATGACCGTCGGCCTGATCCTGGAGGAAGGGCTACCGATAGTGACGCTGCGCCTGGCTCTGGAATCGCTGCGCGCCACCTGCGACGAGGCGGCGGTGGCCGTCATCGCCGGAGACACCAAGGTCGTCCAGCGCGGCAAGGGTGACGGGCTGTTTGTCAACACCACCGGGGTGGGCATGGTCAGCGCCCCGACCCCACCCTCCTCGTCCTCCGCGGAGCCGGGGGACCGGGTGCTTGTCTCCGGGTATCTGGGAGATCACGGGGTCGCGGTGCTTGCCGCCCGGGAGCGGTTGCCGCTGCGCGCGGAGATCGAGAGCGACTGCGCGCCTCTGCACGGCCTGGTGGAGGGGTTGATCTCCGCGGTCGGCTCCGACGTACACGTCCTGCGCGATCCCACCCGGGGGGGCCTCGCCTCCGCCCTCAATGAGATCGCGGCCGATTCGTCGGTGGGCATGGTGCTGGAGGAGGCGGCCGTGCCGGTGCGCCCACAGGTGCGGGGCGTCTGCGAGATACTGGGCCTGGACCCGCTATGTATGGCCAACGAGGGCAAGCTCATCGCGTGCGTGGCTCCATCCGGCGCGGACGCGGCCCTGGAGGCGCTGCGGGCACACCCGCTGGCCCTAGACGCCGCGATCGTCGGGGAGGTGATAGACAGCGCTACGCCACGGGTGCAGATCACGACCGGCTTGGGCACGGGCCGAGTTCTGAGCATGCCGGCGGGAGAGTTGCTGCCGAGGATCTGCTAGAAGCCGCGCCGGGAGGAGGGGGTGAGCGGCACACGTCAACGTCGCCTCACCCCCCGGCCCTTCGGGCCGACCCCCTCTGCCTTACTCCGCGATACGACCGCGGA
>CAYRFY010000380.1:0-5374 GCA_964423635.1 uncultured Armatimonadia bacterium
ACCTGTCACCTGTCACCTGTCACCTGTCACCTGTCACCTGTCACCTGTCACCTGTCACCTGTTTCCTGTTTCCTGTTTCCTGTTTCCCGCCGTTCGCCCCCCGCCGCAGCACAAGCTGCTTGTTCGAGCGCTCGAAGTGGTGCTATAATCCACTAAGGCTCGGGGCAATGGACCTCAGCATCGAACAGACCGCCCCCTCCTGCCGAACACCCACTCCCTCAGCAAGCGTTGACCCCTATGGAGCCCACGATCGACCGAATCCTGGAGCGGGTGAGTGAGTACTGGCCGGGCGCGGACTGTGAGCTTCTGACCCGCGCCTACGAGTTCGCCCTCGCCGCCCACGACGGCCAACTGCGCAAGAGCGGCGAGCCGTACATCATCCACCCCCTGAACGTCGGTAATATTCTCTCCCAGATCGAGGCCGACCCCTTCGCGATCGCCGCGGGTTTCCTCCACGATACGGTGGAGGACACGGAGATCACCATCGAGGACATCCAGCGGGAATTCGGTCCGGTGATCGCCGGCCTGGTGGACGGCGTCACCAAGTTGGGCCGACTTGATTTCCATACGGCCAGGGAAGAGCAGGCCGGCAATGTGCGCAAGATGTTCCTTGCCATGTCCCACGACATCCGGGTCATCGTCATCAAGCTGGGCGACCGGCTGCACAACATGCGGACCCTGGACTCTCTCCCTCCGGAGCGCAGGCTGCATATCGCCGAGGAGACGCGGATGATCTTCGCTCCCCTGGCCCATCGCCTGGGGATCTGGCGCATCAAATGGGAGCTTGAGGACCTCGCCTTCCGCTATCTGGAGCCCGCCGCGTACTTCGAGATCGTCGAGAAGCTGGGCAGGACCCGGCAGGAGCGGGAGCGCGATATCGAGGCGGCGCGGTCCGAGCTGGTCGACCACCTGCGGCAGGCCGGGATCGAGGCCGAGGTTCACGGGCGGCCCAAGCATATCAGCAGCATCTACAACAAGATGCGCACCCAGCAGATCGACTTCGAGCAGATCGGCGATATCATGGCTCTGCGAGTGATCGTCAACTCCGTCGCCGACTGCTACGCCGCTCTGGGTACCGTCCACGACACATGGATGCCGTTGGAGGGCCTGTTCACCGACTACATCGCCAAGCCCAAGACCAACAAGTACCAGTCGCTGCATACCAAGGTCCTCGGTCCTCACTCCCAGCCGATGGAGGTGCAGATCCGCACTCAGGAGATGCACCGCACCGCGGAGTACGGCATCGCCGCCCACTGGCAGTACAAGGAGCGAAGTACGGATCCGGAACTGGATAGTGAGGTCGGCTGGCTGCGGCAGCTCTTAGACCTGGAGACGGACCTCAAGGAGAGCCACGAGTTCCTGGAGCTGCTGCAGATCGATCTGTTCAAGGACCAGGTGTTCGTATTCACCCCTCAGGGCGATGTGATGGACCTGCCGGCGGGTGCGACGCCCATCGACTTCGCCTATCGCGTACATACCGAGGTCGGCCACCACTGCGTGGGCGCCAAGGTCAATGGCCGGCTGGTGTCGCTTGACCACCGGTTCAGGAACGGCGACGTGGCGGAGATCATCACCCAGGCCTCCGCCAGCCCCAGCCGGGACTGGCTCAACATCGCCCAGAGCTCCCACGCCAGGGCCAAGATCCGCCGGTACTTGCGGCAGCAGACGCGGGACGAGAACATCGAGAGGGGCCGCGAGGCTCTGGAGCGCGAGATCGGCCGTCTGAAGGGCTCCGAACGGGCCCAATCGGACCCGAGCCGACTCGACGATGTGGCCAAGCACCTGAACTACCTGGACCTCGACAGCCTGTATGCGGCCATCGGCTATGCCGACGTGGACCCTGAGAATGTCATCCGTCATCTGCGCCGGCCGCTGACGCCCTCCAGTCTGACCGAGGAGGTGGCGCAGTTCGTGCCGCCCCGGGCGGAAACGCCCGCGGCGCGGCCGCAGGTGACCTCCGCGGGGGTCAAGGGCTTCACCTCCCGCCTCTCCAAGTGCTGCGCCCCCATGCCCGGCGACGACATCGTCGGCTATATCACCCGCGGCGGCGGCCTGGCCATCCATCGCAGCGACTGCAAGAACCTCAAGTACCGCGCCCAGCGCGAACCCGAAAGGGTCGTGCCGCTCTCGTGGGAGGCCGGCAAGGGAACGAGCATCGTCACCGACGTGGAAGTCCTGGCCGTGGAGCGCGTCGGGCTGTTTTCGCATATCACCGCTGTGGTTGCCGATCTGGGCCTCAATATCCGCGCCGCCGAGGCCCACCTGGAGGGCCAGCATCTGGCACGCCTGACCATCACCGTCGACTTCCACGACCGCCAGGAGCTCGATCACCTGCTCCAACGACTCACCGACTTGATCGATGTGGTCAGCGCCAGGCCGGTCAGTGGGACTTTGGCATGACCGGTTGCGCGAACTCAGGCTCCGCGACACCCATCTTCCCCCCGACTCCCGCCTACCACGATGCCCATTGCACGCTGTACCACGGAGACGCCAGGTGCCTTGCGCATACCCCCGATGCGTCGGTGCAACTGGTGGTCACCAGTCCGCCCTACTGGGACCTCAAGAACTATCGCACCCGCCGCCAGATGGGTCTGGGCCAGTCGTACGAGGAGTACCTGCGGCAGATAGCGCTGGTGGGCCGCGAGTGCCACCGCGTCCTGCAGCCGGGACGGTTCCTGTGCTGGGTCTGCGGCACCCGGGTCTCCGACGGTGACATGAAGCACATCCCCGCCGACAGCCTCCGCGCCTTCGACCAGATCGGCTTCACCTTCAAGAAGGAAATCATCTGGGTCAAGCCCAAGGGCACCCAGGGCCTGTGGCAGCGGGGCACGACCCAGTACCTCAAGGATAAGCCCTTCCCCACCTGCGCCAATCTCAACATCCAGCACGAGTACATCCTGATCTTGCAGCGTGAAGGGAGCTTCGAGCCCCCGGACGACCACCGCCTCGAGGAGGCCTTCATCAAGGAGACCGCATGGAGCGTCTGGCAGCTCCCGGTCTCGAGGACCAAAGGCCACCCGGCACCCTTCCCGCTGGAGATCCCCAGGCGGCTGATAGAGATGTTCGCCTGGCCGGGGGAGGTGATCCTGGACCCCTTCGCAGGCACGGGCACCACGCTGCTGGCGGCGAGGGAGGCCGGGCGCCGGGGCATTGGATACGAGATCAGCGGCGAATTCTGCGAGTTGTGTGCGGAGAAGCTGAGGGAGGGCTAAGGCTCCCCGTGGCTGCGGGCCTTTGACCCGCATCCCGTTTCTGGGAGCGCGGGCGTCGCCCCCCCGGCATGCGGCCCGGCAGCGGGCGGGGGAAGCGCACGGCCAACGGCGCCTCGCCCCCCGGCCCTGCGGGCCTCCCCCCTCTCCCTTACCGCGCGGACGGGTGGAGGGGGGCGCCTGCGACCTGCCCGGCGAGGCGCCTGCGCGCCCGGCAGCGGGCACACGCTTCGATATCCACCACAGGAGCGCTCAGACCATGCCCGGCAAGATCGCCGTCATCGGCAGCATCAATGTGGATTACACCGCTGTGGTCCCCGCCCTACCCGCCCCCGGCGAGACCGTCCTGGGCGGAGAGCTGGTTGTCGCCAATGGCGGCAAGGGCGCCAATCAGGCCGTGGCCGCCGCCCGCGCCGGAGGCGCGGTGGCGATGATCGGCCGCGTCGGCGAGGACGCCGAGGGCCGGGCGTATGTGGCCACGCTGCAGGCAGAAGGCATCGACACCGGCGCTGTCCAAATGGCGGCGGGAGCCAAAACCGGGGTGGCCCTGATCTTCGTGCAGCGTGACGCCGGCGAGAACTGCATCGCCGTCTGCCCGGGAGCCAACCAGTTGCTGAGCCCCGGCGACGTGCAGGAGGCCGCGGCTACCCTCTCCGGAGCCGCCGTGGTGCTCGCCCAGCTCGAGGTACCCGTCGAGTCCGTCCTGTGCGCGGCGAGGATCGCCCGAGACTCCGGGGCCGCCTTCGTCTTGAACCCCTCACCTGTGCCGGCCGCCGGCGTGCACCCGGACTTGCTGGCTCTGGTGGACTATCTGGTCCTCAACGAGACCGAGATCCGGCGCCTCGGCGCCGACCTGGGCGGCGGGGATGCTCAAGCCACCGCACACCGCCTGGTGGCCTCCGGAGTCCGGGCGGTGGTGCTCACCCGGGGTGCGGCGGGATGCACGGTGGTTCACGAGGCAGGGCAGGTCGACATCGAGCCCTTCGCGGTGCGGCCGGTGGACGCCGTCGGAGCCGGGGACGCCTTCGCCGGCGCGCTCAGTGCCGCACTGGCCGAGGGGCGCCCTCTGCAGGAGGCGGCTTTGTTTGCCAATGCCGCCGGGGCGCTGGCGGTGACGGCCGCGGGAGCGATGCCCTCCTTGCCGTGCCGCGAGGCCATCGGGGCCCTGCTTTCGCAGGCCCGGCGCAAGCCGGGGTGGTTGTGAGTCGCGACCTGGGCGGGGGCACGAAAACGTCCGCATAGCTGCAATTATGAACATATAATGAAGCTAGGATTTATTTGACTAGTCCTGCGGCGGCGGGGTATGCTATAATCGTTATGTATAGCAGCCGGCCCCCTGGGCCGGGAGAACGTACCCATGAGGTGATCGTGCATGTCGAACAGACGTGGATTTACCTTGATTGAACTTTTGGTTGTGATTGCCATCATCGCCATCCTCGCCGCCATCCTCTTCCCTGTCTTCGCCCGAGCTCGCGAGAAGGCGCGGCAGGCCAGTTGTCAGAGCAACGTCAAGCAGATCATGCTCGCGGTCATCATGTACAAGCAGGACTACGATGAGCGCAACGTCTACGACCGCATGAGCACCGCGGACGCTCCGACGCCCACCGGCCCCTATGCCACCAGCTACTGCGGCACCGTCTACTTCTGGAAGGACATGCTCAACCCCTACGTCAAGAACGACCAGTTGTGGATCTGCCCCAGCGACGGCGCCACCTCGTGGTGTGTCGTTCCGGTGCGCCGCTCCTATGCGCCCAACACCGACATGGTCGGGGTCAGGGACTCCTCGGTTCAGGATCCCGCGGGCACCATCCACGTGATGGAGTCGAACTACAACTCCCGGGTGCACTACACCGACCCGGGCAGCTACAACATGACCGGCAACCCCGCCAGTCGGCACAATGATGGCTGGAACATCGGCTTTGCCGATGGCCACGTGAAGTGGGCGAACCGGGTTCCCAACGGCTGGTTCACTCTGGCCTCCGGCGACTAGCCGGTCAAAGTCTCGGCAGACACACCAGGGAGGCCCGGTATCGGGCCTCCCTTTTTCTTCTGAGCCCTGCTAGCGCCACCCCCACCACCAGGTCCACCGGTAACCCTCTTGTAGCATCAACCTGGAGCTGTCCACGTGAGTGACCCTGGCTACCTGGTGTCGCAGGTACCGGCGC
>CAYRFY010000380.1:5384-8169 GCA_964423635.1 uncultured Armatimonadia bacterium
TGGCCACCGAGACCCAGCCGGATAGCGCGGGTCCCAACAGGGCCAGTGCCGGAGACACCTCGGGCGAGACGAAGCGGCCGGCGCCCAAAAGCTCCGTGGTCCACAGGGCCGCCGCCATGCCCAGGGCCGTCGCGGCCCAGCCCAGCAGTACCCGGGACACCCACAGGTCCGATGGCTGTATGCCCTCGCCGCCCGGACCACAGCGTCTTCGATACCTCCAGAGGGCCTCCATCCTGGCATAGGCCTCCGGATACCCCGCCATGACCAGCACCACCCGACGGCGGCCCACGTAGTGCACGAGGGCCGGGACCGCTATCGCCACCAGCGCCAGCGGCGCCCAGATTCGCCGGACCCGGGGGGACCACCACCGCCGCGACGGCCGCGGCCGCAAGCATGCCGTTGGCGATCCTGAGCTCCCGCGAGCAGGCCAGCTCTCGAACCACCGCCGCACGCTTTGAGATCTGCCGCTCATCCAGGTCCGCCATGGGCCCGGGCTTTCCTCCTCGACGGGCTCTGCCCGCCGGCACACTCCATAGACCTACGCCGGCTCCCCCGCCCCCAGGAGCCCGCGCACCGCCTTGAGCGCCGCCTCCTCACCGTAGAACACCAACGTGTCACCCACCGCCAGCGGGAGGTCAGGGTCGGGGTTGGCCAGGAGCTCGTCCTCTCTGACGATAGCCACCACAAGGGCGCCGGTCCTGGCACGCAGGTCCAGACCCCTCAGCGTGCCGCCCACCGCGGGGCTTTCGGCGCCCAGCTTTGCCTCACCCAGATCCGCGATTCGCAGCAGACCGGCCAGAGGAGGCCCGGAGCGCGCCTCGCCCCCGGTGAGCATGGCGTAGTTCTCGGACCTGATCAGGTCCTTCTCGCGCTCGATGGCCCGGTGGGGGGCGCCGTAGGCCTCCATGACCAGCGCCACGAGCTGTAGCGAGGTCTCGAACTCCTCGGGTACCACCGCGTCCACGCCCTGGGCCTGCAGTTGTGCCACCTCGGCCACGAAGCGGGTCCTCACGATGACATGTAGATTGGGGGCCTGAGTACGGGCAATGGCGGCGACGCAGCGGGCGGCCACGGCGTCGGCGATGGAGATCACCATCGCCCTCGCGGTATGGATCTGGGCCAGCTTGAGCAGCCCCTCCTGGCATGCATCGCCGTAGATCACCCTCTTGCCGCTCTCCCGCAGCTCGCGGGCGGTATTGGGGTTGAGCTCCAGGACGATGTAGTCCACTCCCATGGTGTCCAGGGCGCGGCCGACATTGCGGCCGTTCACTCCGTAGCCCACGAGGATCACGTGGTCCTCGAGGGTCTCTTCCTCAAGCTCTTCACCGGCCTCCTCGGCCTGGCGCAGGCCCTCACGAACCCGGTGCTCCATCCTCGCCAAAGGCCCGGAGCGCCCCGCCAGCCGCCGCCCCAGCGAGATCAAGGGCGGCGTGGCGGCCATGGTCAGCACCGAGATGCTCACGAAGCTCTCGTACACCGATTGCGGCAACAGGCCGGCCGCGAGCCCCGCCCCGGCCAGGACGAAGGAGAACTCCCCCACCTGAGCCAGTGACAGCGCGGTCGCCAGAGCGCTGCGGATGCCGATTCCGAAGACCAGCACGATCCCACAGACGACCAGCGCCTTCAGCAGCAGTAGCCCCGCGGCACCGCCAGCCACGACCAGCGGCTCCGAGAGCCATTGCGCCGGCTGTACCAGCATCCCGATGGAGACGAAGAAAAGGCTGCTGAGCGTATCGCGCAGGGGCATGATCTGCGCCGTCACGTGGTGCGAGTAGTGGGTCTCGCTGATGATCACCCCGGCCAGGAAGGCGCCCAGCGCCAGCGAAAGCCCCGCCTCACCCGAGACATAGGCGGTGCCCATGGCCACGAGGATCACCGTGAGAGTGAAGACCTCCGGGCTGCGGGTCCCGACCACCGCCTCCAGCAGGCGCGGGAAGATGAGCCGCGCCGCCAGAGCAATGGCGGCCAGGAGAAGCAGCGAGCGCCCCAGGCCCCAGGCCACCTGGCCCCAGTCTGTCTCAGCGGCACCGAGCATGGGGACAAGCAGCAGCATGGGCACCACCGCGATGTCCTGGAAGATCAGGAGACTCACGCTGAAGCGCCCGTACGGGGTATTGGTGTCGCCGTGCTCCTCCTGGAGTTTGAGCACGATGGCCGTCGAGCTCAGAGCCGCCAGGAAGCCGTAGAAGGCGCCCTGAGTGGCGGGCAGGCCCCGGTACTGGCAGTAGAGCATCACCGCGCCGATGGTGAGCAAGACCTGCAGTGACCCGGCCCCCAGTACCCATGCCTTGAGCCGCAGAACCTCCTGGATGGAGAACTTGAGCCCGATGGTGAACAGCAGCAGTACCACGCCTAATTCGGCCAGCACCTCCACGGTCTCGCGGTCGGAGATCAGTCCCAGACCGCCGGGACCGATCAGCGCGCCGGCTACCAGAAAGCCCACAACCGGCGGGACCTTCAGCCGCCGCAAGGCGCAGACCACCACAAGAGACATGAAGATGACAACCAACAGTTCGCTGAGCAAGGGGAACTCGTGCATGAGCCTCTACTTCGACCTGCGGCCGAGCCGGTCCTTCCGTCCCCACCCCGGGCGGGGCTTTGCCGGTCCGGCCGGGAAGTCTGGCCGGCCCGGTTCCTGTCATTCTGGAGCGTCGGCGGCGCAAGCTCGAGCTTGCGCCGCTTGGGCGAGGAATCCCGTTGAATGCCAGAGGATTCCTCGAGCTGCTCTTGCCGGGAGCGGACGCTCTCAGAATGACATTCCCGGCGAAGGTGGGGTTTCCGGCCG
>CAYRFY010000381.1:0-8151 GCA_964423635.1 uncultured Armatimonadia bacterium
GATGGACTGCTGACTGACGAGACCCGGCAGGGTGAAGTCCATGGCGGCATGGATGTCGATGGGCGGGTCGCTGTCGGTGAGGATGGCCTGTACAAACTCGGCTACTTCCCAGTAGTCGCCACCCCAGTGGCCGGCTTCCAGTGCCTCCTTGGGCGGGTTCAACCACTTTTCGGGCAGGTACTCCTGTTCCAGCTCGGACAGATCATGCCAGCCGGGTTCGTCCCCGTGCAGACCGCGGAGCCAGACCTTGTGCTGATCCGCCGGGCCCCGAGGCGATTCGTAGCAGCCGTCGGTGCCCTGCAGCGAGTAGTAGGTCATGCAGTGGGGGCGGTTGGAGAGCATGTCCACTCGGATCTCCACCAGCCCGCCGCCGGACAGTCGGCAGAGCATGGAAATGGAGTCCTCGTTCTCGTACCGGTCGCCCCGGGGGTCTGTGTAGTGGTGCCCGCTGCCCACGCAGCAGACGGAGACTACGCGCTCGCCGATCCATTGCAGGACCGGACCCAGGCTATGGGTGGGGTAGGTGCAGCCGTTGACCCCCGTCTGCCAGCGCCGCCGCCACTTGGTGATCTCATTGAGCCCCTTGAGCTCGTGGATGTAGGCCCCTTCGCCGAAGTACATGGTCCCAAACAGCCCGCGCCGCGCCAGCTCTCTCACGAGGACGTTGTGCTTGATGTAGCAGTAGTTCTCGGCCATCATGTACCTGGCGCTGCCCGCCGTGGCGGCCTGTACGAGCTGCTTTGCCTCCGCGAGGCCGACGGCGGCGGGGACCTCACTCATCACGTGGACCCCGCGCTGTAGGGCGGCGATGGCCTGGGGAGCGTGGAAGGGCATGGGGGTGCCGATGACTACCAGGTCGAGCTCGGCCCGGTCCAGCATCTGCTCGTAGTCGGTGTAGGTCTGCTCGACCTCCTGCTCGGCGGACTGGGCCACGAGACCCTCGGCATTGATGTCACACAGGGCGGCCAGCGAGGTGGCCGGGTTGTTGTGGAAGGACGCAAAGAAGCTTCGTCCGCGTCCCACCGAACCGACGACGCCGACCTTCAATGGGCTTTGCATGGCGTACCTCAAGGTGTTGGGTTACTTCCGGTGGGCGTACCACCTGGCATGGAAGTCCTTGCCCCGCTTCATCGCGGCTTCCAGCCAGTCGTCATTGCGCACATACCAGCGCACCGTCTGGCGCATGCCGTCCTCCCACGCCACCGAGCGCCGCCACCCCAGGGCGGCGATCTTCTCGCCGTTGAGCGGATAGCGCACATCGTGGCCGGGGCGGTCCTCGACGTAGCGGATCAGCGTGCGGGGCTTATTCAGTTGCTCGAGGATGAATTGAATCGTCTCGATATTGCGCTTCTCGCTGCCGCCCGGGACATTGTAGACCTCGCCCGGCTCGCCCTGGCTGATGAGCAGGTCGATGGCCTCGCAGTGGTCCTCCACATGCAGCCAGTCGCGGATCTGCTTACCGTCGCCGTAGACGGGTAGCGGCTGGTCGTGCAGGGCATGGTGGATGAACAGGGGCACGAGCTTCTCGGGAAACTGCCGGGGCCCGTAGTTGTTGGAGGGCCTGGAGATGACCACGGGCAGGCCGTAGGTGGTGTGATAGGCCTGGGCCATGCGGTCGGCCCCGCACTTGGCGGCGCTGTAGGGATTGCGGGGGTTGAGCAGCGAGGTCTCCGACAGCTTTCCGCGCAGCTTGGAGCCGTAGACCTCGTCCGTGGAGATGTGCAGGAACTTGCCCACACCCGCCAGGCGGGCGGCCTCCAGCATGGTGAAGGTGCCCATGAAGTTGGTCTGAGCCGCCATCTGCCCGGACAGGATACTGCGGTCCACGTGGCTCTCGGCTGCGGCATGGATCACCACATCCACGCCCCTGCACGCTCTCCTGGCGGCCTTCTCGTCGCACACGTCGCCCTTGATGAACTTCACGCGGCCCGAGGCCTCGGCCTCTTGCAGGTTCTCGCGGATGCCGGCATAGGTGAGGCTGTCGAGGACGGTAACCTCGGCGTCAGCGTGCTTCTGAAGCAGGTAGTCCACGAGGTTCGAGCCGATGAACCCGGCGCCACCGGTGACGAGGTATCTCAAGTGAGGCTCCTTTGCAGGGCACGTGGCGGGATGGATCGGGCCGCGGCCGTAGGTCCGCCCTGTCACTGGGGCCCGGCGACCGACCGGCCCGCCCACAGGTATCACACGCCGGGCATGAGCTTCGTCGCCTCCAACAGCGGCCGCCGGTACCCGGGTTGCTGTCTTGAACCTCCCGGACAGTCAGGGGGTTCCCCCACCCGGACCCCGGCGGCCACCGCCAGATCTCCTGCGGATGGTATACCCATCCCGGAGGCAGGTTCACTCGCGGAATGCGCGGCACTCCGGACACCGGGGGCCAATCTGGCGATAGGGCCGAGATGGGAGCGACGCCCGGCCAACCTAGCGCAGCTCCTGCACCGCTGTGTTGGGGTACGAGGCCTTCCAGGCGAACCAGTAGCAGGTCAATTGTGTGACATCCGGCTCGTTCGCCAGGTCCACCGCAAGCTGCCGCCGCTGTGTGCGCCCGTCGCAGACGCCCCGCAGCCGCCTGCCGCCCAGCTCGACATCGAACCTGCTCGCGCGCTGCGGCCACTGCTCCGGTGCCACGACCGCCAGCGCCTCGTCACCTCGTACCAGGCCCAGCACCCTGCGTTTGGGGCCGATGGGGGCCAGGTCGATGGCCTCCGGCAAGGGAGCCAGGAGGAGCTCGGGGTCATCCCAGTAGTTGACCGGCCCTGCATTCGGGCCGATGGGGGCCGAGGCGTAAGGGTCCACATCGTAGGGCCGATCGTGCCCCGTATTGCGCGACAGCACCTGCCCCGACTCGTGCCCCCGCTTCCAGGCGGCCCAGGTGGTGCGTTGCACCAGGACGGGCTGTAGACGCGCCTTGCCGGCGCGCTTCCCCGCCACACAGTCGCGACGCAGCGGGTGCCACAGGTTGCGCTCTTCCCGATCGTACAGAAGACCGATACCGCGGTAGGCCTTGCCACTGACCTCGAGCACGATCGGCGCATCGTCCACGACGCGGCGTAGCCCCACCGCCGCCCCGCTGAGAGGGTCGAACACTATCGCCACCGCCCGGCCCGCGACCACGTCATCCACCACTTGGTGCCAACGCAGGATTGCCAGCGGATAGCACCGCGATTCTCCGGCGAAGTCCAGAGCGATGACCTCGTCCTCTGGCTCCAGCCAGCTCACCGAGGCGACCGGCACGAACGCCGGCCTATCGATGGCCGGGATGTCGCCGACGGCCGGGGCCATCTCGGTCACTTCACCAAGATCAATCGCGGAGTTGGTGACATTGAAGAACGGCTCGTCGCTCTGGCGCGAGGCCGCCAGCCACCCGTCTCGAACCACGGCCGGTGAGGGCCTCCAGTCCGGTGCGGCCGGCTCGGAGGGGGCCTGGACCCGGACCGGCGCAGAAACAGGGGCGGCCCCGTTCGCCACCGGCTCGAAACACCCGCGATAGCCGTAGGCCATGGCGAGTGCGGCGATCACCAGCAGAGACGAGGCCACCCAGGGCCAGGCTCGTGTCTCACGGAATCCCGACAGCTTCATCGTGTCCGCTCTGTTTTTTGAGACTGCGCGTGCATCCCTACTCCTTGCCCAGCACCTGATCCTCGGGCACCGCGACATCGACATTGCCCACCGAGGTCAGCGTGATATCCTGATAGCTCTGGGGGTCCGGCTTGCCGGTCTCGGCGGTGCGCCTGGCGATGTGGGCATCCAGGCGGGCCTTGAAGTCGGCCAGCACCTCGGGCCGCGAATCGGCGAGGTTCTCTTGCTCCCCCGGATCCACCGTGAGGTCGTAAAGCTCGTAGGGCGGGCGCTTGTGCAGTTCGTCGTATAGCGACTGGATGAACTTGTACTTGCCCGTCCGGAAGCCCCGCTTCTTCATCCAGGCATTCTCGGTGATGTACACGGCATCCGTGGTGCCTGCATTGTTGCGGGCATCCACCAGCGGCAGCAGGCTCTGGCCTTCCATCGCGTTCTCGGCCGCGGCATCCGCAAGGCCCAGCATGTCCAGTACGGTGGGGGCGATGTCCAGGTGGGTGGCCAGTCCGCCCAGCTTCAGGCCCGCCGGCAGTCGCTGAGGATGCATCAGAATCAGCGGGACGCGCAGGTTGGTCTCATACAGGCCGTGGTGATCGAACCACATCTGGTGCTCTTCCAGCTCCTCACCGTGGTCGGAGGTGATCAGCACCAGAGTGTCCTCACTGCCCGGCATGGCCTGCAGCCGGTCGAAGAGCCTGGCCAGGCAGGCGTCGCAATAGGCGATCTCGGCGTCATACTGCGCCTTGGGGAACTCCACGTCCCGGGTGCCCGGCATCCACTCGCGGAAGTAATACATGAAAGCCGGATAGCGCTCCATCATCTCGACGGCGCTGGTGAACTTCTCGTCTGTGGGGTCCTGGTGGTAGAACATGTGCGAAAACGGCGCCGGCGGCAGATACGGGGTGTGGGGGTCCCAGTAGTGCAGGTAGCAGAACCACGGCTTGTCCTGGCACTCACAGGCGTCCAGCATCCGGAATGCGGTCTCATTGACGGCCTCGGCCTTGCGCCAGGCCCCGCCGGTGTCATGACTCCACTGGTAGCCCTCGTACACCTCGTACCCGCGGCGGAACCAGCGGCCCAGGTTGTCGGCGGCGGCGGTGAAATAGCCCCGCTCCTGCAGAATCTCGGGCAGTTGCCTGATACCGCCCTCGAGCTCCAGCTTCCCCCCCTGTGTCACGATCTGGTGGCTGAACACGTCCTTGCCCGAAAACATCGTGGTATAGCCGGGATGGGTCGGGATGTGTGGCGCGATGAAGTCCTGGAACACGACGCCCTGCTGAGCAAGGCGGTCGATGTGCGGGCTCGTGGGCCGATGGAAGCCGTAGCAGCCCAGGTGATCGGCCCGCAGGGTGTCGATCGAGATGAAGACGACGTTCATTGCTACCTCCGCGTGTACGACGGCGCCGATGGCGCCGTCGTACTGGTCGGCGAGTCGGCGAGTCCCGAGTCGCGAGTCAACGGCAACGGCAACGGCGGTCTACGGCAACGGTCCCGCCTTGCGGGAGCAACGGCGAGTGTACGACTCAGCCCCGGATGCCCAGGGCCTGCATCATCTTGTCCGTCTCGCGGTAGGCGTCCGTGACCCACTCCACGATCTTGTCCGGCTCCGGCGAATACTCCAGCTCGATGCTCACGGTGCAGTCGAAGCCCACATCTCTCAAGGCGCCAAGGTACGGTTGCAGGTCCACCACACCCTTGCCGGGGGGCAGGTCGCCGTGGACCTTGCCGTCGCAGTCGGAGAAGTGTACGTGGGCGATGCGGCCCCTCAAAGCCCCCAGCTCATCGGGGCCATTGCCCGCCAACGCCAGGTGCGAGACGTCCACATTTGCCCGCACACAGCGATGGCCCACATCATCCAAGAACCGCACCATCTTGTCCAGCGTGTTCACCAGCGAGAGCTTGAACGGCTCCAGCTCGATGGCGATCTCGATGTCCAGGTACTCGGCCTGGTCGCCCAGCTCCTGCACGGCGGCCACCGCCGTGGCCCACTGGGCCTCGGGCGGAATGACCTCCTGCTGCCAGGTGTATTCGCCCAGCACCAGCAGCAGGTTGCGGGCATCCAGCTCGTAGACGAAGTCCAGATGCTCCATGCAGCGGTCGACGTGGAACCTCTGCACGGAGGGATTGAAGTCGGCGATGCCCAGCGCCACACAGCATACGGAGACGATGGGGAGGCCCCGGGCCTCGCACTCGCGTTTGATGAGCTTGCGCTCCTTGACGTCGATGTCCAGCGGGTCGGCGGAGATGTCAATCGTGTCGAACCCGATCTCTTTCGTGTGGCGGATCCCCTCCGCCGTCGGCAGGTTGGTCTGCGCCCACGCCGAGTTGATGAGCCCGAGCTTCATCGCTGCACCTCCCTGAATTGTGCGCCACAAGTCCTCTGCGGCCCGAAGTCGGCGTTGCCGGGAGCGCGTTGCCCGCCGGGCGAGACACGCCGTTGGCCCTTCGCCCCGGCTCAGCGCTTCACCTCATCCACGTCCACCGGGCGGTGCTCGGCCAGGGACAGATAGCAGGCATCCACGAGAGCCATGGTGTTGAGATTGTCCCTGCCCCCGACCGCGGGCTCGGTGCCGGTGGCGATGGCATCGAAGAGCATGCCCATCGTCCCGGCGAAGGCATCGGGGAACCAGACCTCCGTCCAGCGGGGCCGGAACCAGACCCCCGGCTGAGAAGTGGTGGTGAACTCCATCGTGCTGGGCCGGGCATTGGGGTAGTCCGGCCAGCCGATGGTGCCCTGCGCCAGCCCCTCGGTGCCCTCTACGCGCCACTTGATGTAGCAGTCCGCCGCCGCGCCCTCCCGCGCCGGCCCCGCCCACACGTCGTCCCACGAGCAGGCGCGCAGCCCGCTCTCGTATTCCAGGATGTACAGACAGATCCCGTCCTGATGCTGGAACCGCGTGCGCGGGTCCTTTCTCGCGCTGACGAACACGCTGTCCGGGTCGCCAAACAAGAACCGGAAGCAGTCCAGATGGTGGATGCTCATGTTCAGCAGGGTCAGGCGGTCGTAGTCCTCTAGAAACGGCTGCCAGTGGGGGATCGCGCGCATCTCGATGGTGCCCAGGACAGGCTCTCCGAGGTAGCCGCGCTCCAGTACGGTCCTGAGCGCGCGGATCGACTGGTCGTAGCGCATATTCTGGTTCACACCCAGGGCGATGCCGGCCTGCTCGCAGACGGCCACCACCTCCTGAGCCTGCGGGTAGTCCATGGCCAGCGGCTTTTGCGCCAGAATGCCCCTTATGTGGCCCATTTCGGCGGCGGCCCGCACGATCTCGAGCTGCAGGTCAGGCGGGTAGGCGATGTCCAGGACCTGTACGTCCTCGTCATTCAGCAGTTCGTGCCAGTCGGCATAGACCCGGGCCACACCGCGCATCGCCGCGGCTTCTGCGGCATTGCACGGTGTGCGCGAGGCTATGGCCACGGTCTCATAGCCTGCGTTGCGGTAGGCCAGGAGCTGGATGTCGCGCATGATGAACCCCGAACCGATGGCCCCGATGCGGTACCTCGCCATCGGCTCGGGCGCAAGGTGTCCCAGGTCCAGATCAACCAACCGATCGTGAGCAGCCATCGCCAAGCCTCCCTGCCGTTCGCCGTCCCCGGCCGTCTGCCGTTTGCTCCCGTCGTTGCCACCGCCGTTCTCCCCCCGCCGTCACCTGTCCTGCAGCTTCTTGGCCGTGGCGACGGAGCCGATCTTCTTGTCCAGGCCGATCTGGTAGCCGAGGATCGGGTCCGGGTTACCGGTCTTTTCAACGCGCATCGCGACCCAGTCTTCCATGCGCTTCTTGAGAGTGGCGCAGATCTCCGGCTCGTCTTCGGCGATATTGCGCAGCTCCCCCGGGTCGTTGATCAGGTCGTACAGCTCCCGCGGCGGCTTGTTGTGGAAGTCGGGCTCCAGAGACTCGAAATACTTCCACTGGGGCGTGCGCCAACCGCGCTTACGCTGCCAGGTGCATTCGGTGATGTAGAACTCGCTGCGGAGGGCATCCTTCTCGCCCGCGATGACGGGCGCGAGACTCTCACCGTCGAAGGCGATCTCGTCGGCCTGGTCGGAAAAGCCCATGAGGTCCAGGACGGTGGGCATCAGGTCCTGCTCCAGAGTGTAGCCGGTGACGCGCTTGCCCCGGGGAACCAGGCCCGGGCGCCAGTAGATCAGGGGGATGTGGAGAGTCTGATCGTACAGACCGTGGTGATCGAAGTAGCAGTCGTGGTCGTACAGCGTCTCGCCGTGGTCGGAGGTGTAGACGATCAGGGTGTTGTCCAGGACGCCCAGGTCCAGGAGGCGCTGGTAGATCACCTGGTGACAGGCGTCCATGTAGGCGACCTCGCCATCGTAGGCGGCAATGGCCCAGTCGGCATCGGTGATGCCGGGGGGCATCCAGGAGGCGAAGAACTCGGCGAAGGGCTTGAAGTCAAAGACCTTCTGCATGGAGGTCTTCGCCGGGTCGCAGGGGTCCTTGGTGTAGAACATGGTATCGAAGGGCGGGGGCGGAAGGTACGGTGAGTGCGGCTCCATGTGGCGCAGGAACAGGAAAAACGGCTGCTCGCCGCGGGCCATCTCGTCGAGCCGGGGGAGGGTGACAT
>CAYRFY010000382.1:0-8146 GCA_964423635.1 uncultured Armatimonadia bacterium
GCCGCGGTAGATGGCGTGAGCCGTGTCCACAACGATCAACTCGTGTGCCAGCACCTGGGTGAGCAGTTCCGTGGCCAAAGCGCGGTGCGGCTGCTCCGGTGCACACAGATCCACCAGCGTCTCTATCAGCGTGGGGGGAAGTAGGCGCAAGACCGTGTAGAACTCCCAGGCCTCGGCGAACTCCAGATAGTCGGCCAGGAGCGGGGCGAAGCGCTCGAGGTGCTCATGCGCGGGCGGCGTGCAGGTGAGGATACCCCACCTCCACGGCCCATCGCCGAGCACCGAGATCCGGGGACCGGGGTAGGATGTAGGAAACCACCGTCCCACTCCTAAGCGGCGAAAGGCGCTGGGATCATCCCGCCAGGCATCGGCGGAAGCCAGCCGCTCTGCCGCGTTCAGTCGCATAATGTGGCCGGAGGCCGTGAACTCCTCGATGATGGGAGCCAGGGTCTCGTTGGAGCATCGCCCCAGGGCCAACTGGGCCGCATCTCGGATCGCCGCGTGTGGCGAGATGACGGCGCTCTTGAGGACTTCCACATGGGACTCGGGGTCCATTTGGCCGATGGCCCAGACCACCGAGGCGCCGAGGATTTCGTCCCCTGTGGCCATTCTCGCCAGCAGAGCGGGGACGTCGTCGGGGACTCCGGCCTCGCCGATGATCCTGGCGCATACGGCCGCCAACAGGTCGTTTGGGCCCTCCAGGTGCCGTCTGGCCTGCTCTATGCACCCGGCGGCATCGATGCAGCGCGCGGCCTCCAGCATGATGGCCAGCTTCATCGGGTCATCGGTCTTGGCCATCGCGGCCTCGATAACGGGGAGCGCGTCGGTGCCGACCGCGATGAGCACCGCCAGGACGCCGTCGTACACCAGCGGGCAGTCACCGTCCAGGCGGCCCAGGACCGCAGGCAGGTGGTTGCCATCCGCAACGGGCAGCAGCGTTGATAGCAGCGCACACTGCAGGTTGTACTGTGAGAACAGCTTCACCGCCAAAGGAAACTCCCGCGGGCTCAGCGGGCTCGTTTCGCCGACCAGGCGGCCAAAAGCGTGAGTAGGGGCCGAACCGACTGCGGACGGGAACTGATCCCATACATCCTGCAGTGTCAACAGCCTCTCCTGGCCGATAGCGCGGAGCAAGGCCTTGCGGGCGTGGTGCTCGCGCTGCTGACTCGAGCGGAGGGCCGCCGTCACTTCGGCCGCGCTCTGTGAAGCCTGCATTGCGTCGGCCACTATATGCCGCAGCTCCACGTTCCGGACGAAAGAGCTCCCCAGCGGGTACGGTGTGAGACCCGGCGTGCCGGGGGGCGGCAAGTAGCTCAACTGAGCTTCGGCCAGTTTCGTTGCGGCCTCCTGCATGTCTTCCAGGTGCGCCGACCACTGTTCATCGTTACCATCGTCACCATCGTCACCATCGTCACCATCGTCGTCCACGCTGCCCGCGGCAGCGCCGTGCGCTTCCCCGAGCCTCAGCGGTGTAGGCCACCCGGCGGCAAGCATCAGAGGTTCCAGGACCTCCGGGACCGCCATACGGCGCATTGCCGCGAGAGTCCGCACCTGGAGTTCGACCAGGGCTTCCATCACCGGGAGCATCCAGCAATGGATGGGCTTAAGCCTGGACCAGGCGACAAGATCTATGGTACTGCCCATCAGCTCGTGTAGCGACGCCGATAGCGTCAGGCTGGTGCCGTGACTCGAGTTCAGGGCCATCGACACAGCCATGGAGGTGTGCTCGATTCGCTGGAGGGCACCGTCGGCCGGCGCTGCCATGTCATCGCCATCGCGGAGAGCTTCGAGAGCAGCATAGGGCAACGTCGCCATCGCAGATTGAAGACTCTCGGTGAGCTTCTCCAGCGTCGCTTCGATCACGTGCTCAGGGCAGTCGGGGAGCCATCTGAGCGTGTTGAGGGCGCGCCCACGACGCTGCGGGTCGGGGTCCTCGATGGCGACGACGGCCACGGCGTCGGCGAGCTGGACGAGCCCGTTTCGATCCACGATCCTCAGAGCTGTGTCGCGTTCCCGATCGTCGGATGACTCGAGGGCTCGGCGCAGGCACTCCTCGGCCTCCGGCAGATCCGCTAACCCCTCGATCTCCAGGGCCGCCGACCACACCTCCAGCGGCCGGCCCGGCTCCAGGTACGGTACCACCGCGGCCGTCTCGAATTCTTCCCGCGCCGAGAGGCCTCCGAGCCGGAAGGCGGCCAGGAGTATCTCGTCGTCTCGTTGCTCCACGATGGTCTCCAGTTCGGAGGCGCGCGGGTGCCCTGCGCTCTGCACCTGGGCTCCCAGCTCACGGAACACGGCGGGGCTGTTGCTGCGGCGCAGCGTCTCGGCAATCGCGTCGATGACGGCGTCCGGGGCCGGCTGCGGCAGGGCTTCGGCCAGGAGGACGCTATCGGGGTGCTGCAGCAGGCCCGCGATCACGCGCGACTGAACCTGCTCTCCCAGGTCGGAGAGGGCCGAGCCACAGGCCTCGGCCACCGGTCCGTCGTCGGCGGCGTGGGCTACGAGGTACTCGAAGGCCTCATCCGTGCCCATCTCGGCGATGGCGCGGGCGTATGGATAGCAGTCGAGGAAGTGCTGCTCGGCGTTGAGTCTGGCGGCCAGATAGTCGAGGGGGGTTTGCACTGGTGGACTCCGAAGAAGACGGTGGATTGGGACTGACCGCCATTATGCACGCCACGCGTTCCGGACGCAACCTGCCTTGGGTCGATGGTGGGCCGGCTTGCCCCGAACCGCGACCCCCGGCGGGCCCG
Source organism: uncultured Armatimonadia bacterium (assembly GCA_964423635.1). Lineage (GTDB taxonomy): Bacteria > Armatimonadota > Zipacnadia > Zipacnadales > JABUFB01 > CAYRFY01. Next base: position 2,751 of record CAYRFY010000382.1, read on the forward strand.
GCTCCACACCCGGTGGCCGGGTCGGTAGCCGGCAGGCATGGGCTCGAGGGCCTCGCGACTTTGCGGACGCCGGCGGGGGAGGTGTGCACCGGCCTGCGGCGGGGGAGGTGTGCACCGGCCTGCGACGGAAGAGTGTCCCCATCTGCCGGCGCTCTTGTCCCTGCCGTGACACCTCTTCTTCACAGGCAGGTGGAAGCCGATGCCCGCAAGAATCTTTGTGTCGCTGACGCTTGCCGCGATGACCGTCCTGATCCCGCCCGTGGCCTGTGCGCAGGCCGAGCCGGCCGGAGGAGATGCCACTGTGTCTTTGACCCCCGCGGACGTCGGATCGTTGTTCCCGTTCATCGAGAGCCAGGCGGTGAAAGCCGATTTCCCCCTGTCCTTCCTGAGCGCCGGGTTCGCATCGCTGGAGCAGTGGAAGCCACAGGCTCGGGGCAAGCTGCTGGAGCTGCTCCACTACGCCCCACCTCCCTGCGATCCGCAGGCCGAGGTTGTGGAACGCGTGGATGAGGGCGACTACATCCGCGAGAAGGTGTACTATAGCACCACCCCGGACGTGAGAGTCCCGGCCTATGTGCTGATACCCAAAGGGGTCCCGCTGCCCGCCCCGGCGGTGGTCGCGCTCCACGACCACGGCGCTTTCTACCTGTGGGGCAAGGAGAAGCTGGTCGAGCTGCCCGACGAGCATCCGGCAATGAAGAGCTTCAAGGAGCAGTACTACTCCGGGAAGAGCATCGCCTCGGAGCTGGCCAGGCAGGGCTATGTGGTCATCGCTATCGACATGTTCTACTGGGGCGAGCGCCGGATGCTCCTCGACGGCGACCCGGACGACTGGCGAGAGCGTCCGGCGGATATGCCTACGGAACGGGTAGTGGCCTTCAACCAGCGTGCGTCGCAGAGCGAGCAGCTTGTGGGACGGACCATCTTCTCCGCGGGGTTCACATGGGCCGGAGTGATGTTCTGGGACGATATCCGCACCGTGGATTATCTGTGCACCCGGCCGGAGGTAGATCAAAGCCGCATCGGCTGCGTGGGCCTGTCGGTGGGTGGGCTGCGCTCCTGCCACCTGGCCGCCCTCGATGACCGGATCAAGGCCGCCGTGGTGGTGGGCTGGATGGCCTCCTTCCCCACCCAACTGCATCACCAGATCCGCAATACGGTGGGGCACACCAAGGTGGTGCCCGGACTTTACAGGCACCTGGACTACCCGGACGTGGCGTCCCTGGCGATGCCCTCGGCGCTGCTGGCCATCAACGGAACGCAGGACGCGCTCTTCAACCTGGAAGGCGTGCGGGCGAGCTTCGCCAAGCTCTCCGCATGCTATGCCAAGGCCGGTGTGCCGGACCGTTTCCGTGGCAGCTTCTACGACACTCCCCACGAGTTCAACTCACAGATGCAGACGGAGGCCTGGGAATGGCTGGCGAGGTGGCTCTAGCCGGCCCGCGTCGGCTCCGGCTCGGCGGGTCTTGTCGGAAGCCTGAGCCTCAGGGACATCGAGGCGCTTTCCTCTTCCCCTACCGGTCTTCATATGCTATGAGTCTACCTCGCGGCTTGCCCCGGAGCGCCCCAGGGGGCCCGATGCCCGGTCAGAGTACCCCACCGCCGACGACGAGAGGCACCGAATATGCCGAGACAGAGCTTGGCCGCACTTTTCGACGGCCCCGGCCGTCTGAAGCTGAGTGAGATCCAGATCCCGGATCCCGGACCGGGCGAAGTGCTGGTGCAGGTGATGGCCTGCGGCGTCTGTGGCAGCGATCTGCATCAGCTTGAAGGGCGCTGGGAGCAGCCGCCTTTCGCGCCCGGCCACGAGGTGGCCGGGATCGTTGCCGCCGTCGGCGAGGGCGTCGCAGGCGTCGAAATCGGCGCCCGCGTGTGTGTCGAGCCCTTCATCTACTGCGGCCGCTGCCGCTACTGCCTCTCGGGCAGGTACTTCCAGTGTCCCGAGATGGGGTTTCTGACCCTCACCGCCCACGGCGGCTTCTGCCCGTATATGCTCACCCCGGCGTATTCGGTGTACCGTTTGCCGGACAACGTGAGCTTCGAGGTGGGCGCGTTGGCCGAGCCCCTGGCCGTAGCGGTACACGCAGCCCGGTTGGCCGCGGTCACGGCGGCCGACGGGGTCCTGGTCCTGGGCGCCGGCACCATCGGGCTGATGTGTGTGGCGGCGGCCAGATACCTGGGAGCCCAGCGCGTGTTCGTGACCGGCAGGCATGCCCATCAGGCCGAGGCGGCTCTGATCCTGGGGGCCGAGGCGGCGCTGAGCACGGAGACGGAGCAGCTCAAAACACAACTGCAGAGGGTGCTGCCCGGCGGCCCCGACGTGGTGCTGGAAGCCGTCGGCAGTCAGGCCCGGGCTCTGCAACAGGCCGTGGAGGTCGCCGGCAAGCTGGGGCGCATCGCTCTCATGGGCGGCAATACGGGTCCCATGGACGGCATCGATTTCGCTCCGGTCATCAATAAGGAACTCACCCTCTATGGGTCCGGATGCTACAGCCAGTTCGACACGAGCAGGGACTTCTCCCTCGCCCTCGACGCCCTGGCGGCGGCTCCACAGACCTTCGGGCGGCTCATCACCCATCGCTTCGACCTCGAGCAGGTGCAGGAGGCCTTCACGGTGGCGCTGGACAAGAACCATAGCAGGGCGCTGAAAGTGGTGGTCTGCCCATGACGCCCGCAGATCATCCGGGGCTCGTGCTCAGGCCGGCCGACGAAGAGGAGTGTCCCGAGATCGTGGCGCTGCTCAGGAAGGCCTTCGGGCGAGTCGCAGAGTCACTGAAAATCACACCCCGGTCGCGCCCGGAGTTTCCCGCCTTCGAGACGGTGGAGCGGCTCAGAAGCAAGGCGAGAGCGAACAAGTGGCGCATGTACCTGCTGGTGGAGGACGGTCGTCCGGTGGGCTGTGGCGCCTGCTCCTTGGACCCCGATGACCCGGAGCTCGGTGGCGTCCACCGCGTCGCCGTGGACCCGGCGTGCCAGGGCAAGGGTTACGGTCTGCGGCTGGTGCAGGACCTGGAGAATGAGCTCAAACGCATGGGCGCCAGGCGCGTGAGGCTCATGCATACCACGGAAAACGCCGACCTGCACCAGTTCTACCACCGCCTGGGCTATCTCACCGTCCATGTGGACCCGCCACGGGACGGGCGCTTCGGGACGACGTATATGGAGCGGGAGCTGTGAGGAGGGGCAACGGCGGTGGTGACGGCGGGGAGGACGGCGGGCGGTAGCGGACGGAACGGTGAGACGGGGAGATCAGGTCATCGCGGCCGGCACACACCAGGAGAGACGCCATGCCCTCGTCATCCACAACTCGCGTCGCCGGGCTGGACATCCCGACCCGCGCGTTTTACACCCTCATCGTGGGCTCCGGCGCCGCGGGCCTCAACTGCGCCGAGCATCTGTACGAGCTGGGGGTGACGGATATCGCCGTCGTTACCTCGCAGCTCGGAGGGGGGACGTCGGCCAATTCGGGCTCGGACAAGCAGACGTACTACAAGATCGGGGTCTTCGGCGACGCCGCCGACAGCCCGCTTGCCTTCGCCCGGACGCTGACGGCGGGCGGCATGTGCCACGGCGACCTGGCCTACATCGAGGCCCTCGGCTCGTTGCCGGAGTTCTTCCATCTCGTCCGCAACGGTGTGGGCTTCCCTCACAACGAGTACGGGGCTTACGTGGGGTACAAGACAGACCACGACCCTCTGCAGCGCGCCACCTCGGCGGGGCCGAAAACCTCGGTGCAGATGGTGGCGCACAGCCTGGCCAATGTGCGGCGCAACGGCACGGAGATACTGGACGGGTTGGAGGTCATTCGGCTGCTCGTCGACGGCCCCTCGTGGCGGGAGCGCCGGGTAGTGGGCGCTCTTGCCGTGGACAAGCATCGCCTGGACACCCCCATGGAGAGCCTCGTTCTGCTCCGGGCCCACAACACCGTGCTGGCCACCGGGGGACCGGGGGAGATGTACGCCACCTCCGTGTATCCCCCGGGTCAGGTGGGCAGCCACGGTCTGGCCCTGGAGATCGGCTGTGCGGCCAACAACCTCACCGAGAGCCAGTTCGGCCTGGCCTCCGTGGGCTTCCGCTGGAATCTCTCCGGAACCTACCAGCAGGTGATTCCGTGCTACTTCAGCACCGACGCCAACGGTGGGGATGTGCGGTACTTCCTCAATGACTACTATCCCACCATGCGGCAGGTGGCGAGCAGCATCTTCCTGAAGGGCTACCAGTGGCCTTTCCACGCCGAGCGTCTGCAGAGCTTCGGTTCGTCCCTGGTGGATATCGCGGTGTTCGAGGAGACGCGCCTGGGGCGCCGGGTGTACATGGACTTCACCCGCAATCCGGTGCCCACCGGGGCCATGTCGCCCTTCAGCCTGGAAGAGCTGGAGCCCGAGGCGGGAGAGTATCTGGCCAGGTCAGGCGCCGTGCAGGAGACGCCCTACCGGCGACTGCAGCACATGAATCCTCTGGCCATCGAGGTTTACGAGGAGCACGAAGTCGACCTGCGCGATCCGTTAGAGGTCGCGGTCTGCTCCCAGCACTGCAATGGTGGGCTGACGGTGGATACCTGGTGGCGCACCACGGTCCCGGGGCTGTTTGCCATCGGGGAGGTGGCCGGGACGCACGGCGTCAGGCCCGGCGGCAGCGCCCTCAATGCCGGCCAGGTGGGGGGGCTGCGCGCGGCGCAGCTCATCGCCCACCGGGCCCGCGACGAGAAGGAGCCGGCCGCCGCTGCGACGGCACAGGTGCTCGCGCAGGTGGAGGCCGAGGTGGTGAAGCTGCAGCGGTACCTGTCGCCGGGCGCGGACGCTCCTGCGGTCGACGAGGTCCGCGCGGAGATCCAGGAGCGCATGAGTGAGCATGCGGCCTTCGTGCGCCGTCTAGAGGGCGTTTGCTCCGCGCTCGGCGACGCCCGCGCTTTGGCGGCCCGGATCGCCGCCGAGGGGCAGAGGCCCGCCTCCACGGCTCAGATCGCCCGCGCTTTCCAAAATGAGCATCTGTGCCGCACCCACATCGCCTTCCTTGTTGCCATCAAGGCACTGTTGGAGCGCGGCGGTGGCTCGCGGGGTGCCTATGTCGTGCTGGACGAGGCCGGCGACCGGGTGCTGCAGACCGCCGCGGGCACCGTCATGCCGCATCGCGGCGAGAACATGGCACTGCGCCGGGAGATCCTGGAGGTGGGGCTGGACGAGACCGGTCAGTACACCACGTGGATCACGCCGGTTCGTCCTCTGCCGGCAGACGATTCCTGGTACGAGAGCGTCTGGCGCCACTGGCGCGACGGCGAGGTCTTCGAGGTCTGACGCCGTTCCCGCCGTCGCCGTCCCTAAGACCGCGGGCGTCTCGCCCGCAGCCGTCGCCGTTCCCGCCGTTGCCGTCGCCGTTCCTGGGACCGCGGGCGTCCC
>CAYRFY010000383.1:0-8133 GCA_964423635.1 uncultured Armatimonadia bacterium
ATCCCGCCGCCATCGGCCGCCGGGACTTTCACGACAGGCTCTCCAGGCCCGCACGGGCGGCACGACCCGCGGCACCGTAGCCGCTCACCCATCGCCGACCCGCGGGCACGGTACACCCTAACCGTGCAGCCTCCGATGGGGGTCTGGTGGCCTACCTTGCGGCCACTAGGGGGAGACGCCCTCCTGGACGCCTCCCCCGGCCGTGTCCGGGGCGATCAGTTCTTCAAAGTCACCTGCTTGCCCGTCTTGGCGCTGCGGTAGAGCCCGTCGAGGATGGCGATCACATCCAGCGACTGCTCGGCGGGCACCGGGGAGGGGGCCTTGTTGACAATGGCCTCGGCGAACGCGATGCACTCCCTGGCGTGCGGCTCCCCTCCGGCGGCGTTCTGAAGCTGCATGTTCATGAGCTGTCTGGTCTCGTTGTTGGAGAACAGCAGTTCGTTGGAGGGCCAGTGCGCACCGCCCTTGTCCCCATACAGCCACATCTGCATGTCCTCGCCCTGGGTCTTGTGGTGCAGAAGCCAGCTCACCTCGAGGACGAGGGTGGCGCCGTTTTCGAAGTGCACGAAGGCGGCGGCGAACTCCTCCACATCGAACTCCCTGGGGATCGGTCCTCCCCAATTGCTGAAGGCCCCGGGCTGGTGGGCCAACTTGTCCTGGGTCACTCCGACGACGGAGACCGGTTTGGGGTGTCCCATCATCCACAGGGTGAGGTCCAGGATGTGCACGCCGATGTCGATGCAGGGCCCGCCGCCGCTGTGCTTCTTGAGGATGAAGCCCGGCCGCGTCGGGGCCGCGGAGCGCCGCAGCATCCAGCTTCGCGCGTGATACACATCTCCCACGATACCCTTGTCCAGTTCCGCCTTGAGCGCCTGGGCGGTGCCCTGGTAGCGGAAGTGCTGTGCGGTCATGAGCAGCTTACCGCTCTCGTCCCGAGCGGCGATCATCTTCTGGATGTCCTTCGGAGTGGGGGCCAGGGGCTTTTCGCACAGCACATGCTTGCCGGCCTTGAGGGCCGCCACCGCCAGGGGCGTGTGGTACATGTTGGGGGTGCAGATGTCGACGATGTCGATGTCCTTGTTGGCGATGAGGTTCTCGCCCTTGTCGTAAAGCAGCTCCACGCCCTGCGCCTCTCCGACGCGCTGGAGGGTCTCGGGCACGAGGTCGGAAAGCGCGATCACCTCGGCGTGAGGGCTCTCCCTCCATCCCGGAAAGTGGGTACCCGCGATGCCGCCGACGCCGATGACGCCGACTTTCAGGGTCTTGGCCATTGTCTTCGCACCCCTTCTGTGTGTTGGCACCAGGCGGCGCGCGCCCGGTGGTGCGGGCATTGTTCGCGAATGGAAGGGTAGGACCTCCGCGCGAGTTTGCTCCGGCGTGCCCACGGCGTTACGCGGATTTACACCGAACCGATACACCAAGCGGCCCCGACGCCCGTCAAGAACCCTTTCACGCGGTCGATAATGGTCTCGGTACAAGAAAGCACAGTCCGGGGGTCAGCCCAGACTCGTCGCCTCACAGCGCCGAACCATGGAATAGGATCGGCGCTGACGAGTGGTCTGCTTCAAGACAGGCCGGCCCGGACCGCCCCTGATCGGGAATCCACGGAGGGAGAAACCGATGCTTCCCAGACTGCCGTTGGCAGGACTGCTCCTTGCGAGCCTGGTATGGGTTAGTGGGTGCGGCAGCGGGTCGGGGTCCCACGGACTGCCGGCCGTCAGCGATAGCCTGCTCACAGGCGCCGAGGGAGTGCTCGCGCAGACGACCGTCGTGCCCGCGGAGCTTGAGCAGAGCGGGGGAGAGGTGGAGATCCGCGCCGGCGTGCAGGCTCCGACAGGAGTCTCGATGACGGCGGTCTGGGCCTCAGTCCAGTCGGAGGCAGAGACACAGCGGGTCTCGCTGGGCAGCCTCGGCGCCGGGACGTACGCCGGCTCCGCATCTTTCCCCATCAATACGGCCGGGACCGACCGGGTCTACTCGGTGTCCATCTACGGCCGCGACTCAGACGGCCGCATCTACCAGGCCGCCTCGCCTCTCCGGGTGACGGTTCTCTCCACCATCGCTCAGGACGGCCCACCCCCGGCCCCGCCCATCCCAGCCATTACCCGGACAGACCTGGCTCCCGCCGAGGTGAGCTACGACGGCGGAGATGTCACCCTCATAGTGGCCCTGAGCAAGCGGGAGTACATCGGCTCCGTCCGGGCCATCGTTGGGGGCCCCGAGGGCCAACAGGCGGTGGCGCTGGAGTGGGACGGGGAGCAGTACCGGGGCGGCCTTCGGGTTCCCCCCAACCGCGGCACGGCCGCCATCGACTACTCCGTGCGCCTCGAGGCCCACGACACAGACGGACAGATCGTGCTGAACCGGCCAATCACGGGCTTCGTGGTCAAGGGGCCCTCGGCCCCACCACCGCCACCCTTCCCATAGTTCCCAGTGGGGGCCCAAGCCCCACTGGGGCATGACCCAGGCCTCCTACCTGGCCCCGCGCCTCTCGCAGGCGCGGGGTACTAATGCGTTCTGGCGGCCCATTGGCGGTCCCCTGACCACCCCCTCCCCGCGCCTCCACCGCCGCCCGGCCTTCTCCTTGACCCGCCTGTGCCCTTCACGTACACTGACCCCGGCGGCGCAGAGCCCATCGCCTGATGCAGCAGGCCTCCCTGGATGGTGGCCTGTGCCACTTCCCCTCCTAAGCCATGCCTCGCCGGTGGCGGCGAGGTGGTTCGAGGCCGACCCACCCGGGCAGGCCCCACACTGTCGCGGAGACAACTCTCACATGTCACGCACTATCCTGGACGAGATCGTCGACAACCGTCGGGCCGAGGTGGCGCGGCAGAGACTGCGGGTGCCCGAGGCCGAGTTGCGCACACGCATCGAAGCCATCGATCCACCCCGGAACTTCCTCGGAATGCTCACGGGACCCAAGGTCCGTGTGATCGCCGAGGTCAAGCGGGCCAGCCCCAGCGAGGGGGAGTTCGGGCAGCTCTTCGACCCACGGATCCTGGCCCAGGAGTACGCGGGCAACGGGGCCGCCGCCGTCAGTTGCGTCACCGACGAGAGGTTCTTCCAGGGCGACGGCTTCATGGTGCACAGGGCGCGGAACTACATGCCCCTGCCCGTCATCCGCAAGGACTTCATCTTCGACGACTACCAGGTCTACGAGTCGCGCGCTCTGGAGGCCGACGCGATCCTGCTCATCGTCGCCGTGCTCAGCGACCTGGAGCTACGACTCCTGCACGACCTGGCCACGAGTCTTGGGATGGCGGTCCTGGTGGAGACCCACGATGGTGCCGAGGTGCGCCGGGCGCTGGACGCCGGCGCGAAGATCATCGGCGTGAATAACCGCAACCTCAAGACGATGCAGGTGGACCTGTCGCACAGTGAGGCCGTCGCCGACCTGATCCCGACCGACAAGGTATTCGTGAGCGAGAGTGGAATCAAGACGAGGCAGGACGTGGAGCGGCTGGCCCATTGCGGGGTGGACGCCATCTTGGTGGGATCGCTGCTGATGCAGAGCGAGGACCCAGGACGGACGCTGCGCCCTTTGACATCGGTGGACAAAAGGCCGGGAAGACGCCCCAGCGGCAGAGGGCTGTTCTAGAAGCGCGGCCGAGGAGCCCACATTCGCATGGCGGTGTCATTCTGAGAGCGTCCGCTCCCGGAGGGAGCAGCTCGAAGAATCTCCCGGGATCTAGCGAGATCCTTCGCCGAAGCGGCACCTGTTCTGAACCACGGAGCGTGCGAACGGGGGTGCCACTCTTGGGGCCAAGAACGGTGAGAGCCCGCCTGCATCGTGCCGACCCGGTTGCGTAAGGGGATATTCCCCCAAAGGTGGATGGGTCAGCGTCGACCGCGCACCCTTTATCTCTACACCGGATCAGCCCAGGCGGGCCCTCGTGAGGTTCTCAATGCTGGCTATTTCGCTGGCTCCCCCCTTTGCCGCGCCATCCGTCCGCGGGTTGGGCCTGCGTGCAACGGCCCGGCGGTCCAGCCCCACTCCTCCACCTCGCCGGCCACCACTCGATTGGCTCTTGTCCGCCCTATCGCTCTATCCGATCTCAGTATACCCCTCGCCCGCCGGGACCAAACGGCCCGGAAGCCTGTCGCGCCACGTTCCGCAGGATCAGAAGGCCCGCCCTGTTGTATGATGACTGTGGCCAAAGCCGCCACGACGCGCCGTGGGCGCCGTGGCACACCGGAGTGAGAAGCCTATGAGAACGTATCCAAAGCCGGGCGCTTGCCGTGCAGTGTGCGCTCTAGCCGTCATGATCCTCGCTCTCCCGTGTTCTGCCGCGACCGAGAACGTGGCCCCTGAGATGCCTCCAGACCCGCCGGCTCTAGGCCCCGGGATGGGTCCGGGCATGGGGCCGGGCATGGGGCCGGGCGGCCGAGGGATGCCCGGCCGAGAACCCCGTGAGCCCAGTCCGCTGGACAAGCTGGAGGATCAGCCCTGGCGCCCTGTGTGGGGCCCTCTGCCGGTGTTCCGCGGAGAACTGGCGATGGTGCCTTATCTCCACGAGCTTCTGCAGAGCCCCGATGCCGACACCCGCGCCCGCAGCGCCCTGGTCCTTGGGCAGATTGCCTGTCCCAGCTCGCTGGACCCCCTCGCCGCCGGCCTCGCGGACCCCGAAAGAACGGTCCGGGTGCAGTGTGGCATCGCCCTGGGGTGCATGGGCGACGCCCGCGGCACCGCCACCTGCTCCTATGCGCTGGTCTCCGATCCCACATGGATCCGCTTCTATGCCATCTACGGTCTGTGGAGCATCAACACCGACCGCGCGCAGGCCGCGCTGCGGGCCAGACAGGTCTCGCAGACCGGCTTCATCGCCGGGATCCTCAAGTCCGCCCTGCAGACCCCCTACGTAGCCCCGGAACCGGTGCCTCCGCTTGCCCTCGGTGCGAAGACGGAGCCGCGGCCTTCCCTGCAGCAACTCTGGGAGCAGGCGGCGGATGTGTTCGTCAATGAGTCCGACTGGTGGTTCCATGGCGGGGACTACGACCAGGTGATTCGCGCCAGCGAGCCCAGTATCTTCCTGGACCCCGAGTATGTGGAGACCTACTCCGTCGTGGCCTGGCTCCAATGGAGCATGGGCAATGACGCCACGGCGATCCGCACGCTGCGCCGCGGCGTCGCGGCCGCTCCCGGGAATCCCGAGGCCCACTTCAACCTGGGCTACCACTACTTCAACACCAAGCGCTACACGCAGGCGCTGCCCGCTCTGGACAGGGCGGTGAAGCTGGGCGGAGACATGATCGGCAGGCGAACCTACGCCCACTGCCTGGAGCGTCTGGGCAGGCTCCAGGAGTCCCTGGACTTCTGGGAGTCTATTCTCAAGACCGATCCCACCGATGGCGTGGCGAATCTGAACCGTGATCGGGTCAAGGCCAGGCTCGCAGAAGAGAAGTAGCCGCCTGTCGTTGCCGTCCGCCGTTGCTGGGAGCGCGAGCGTTTCGCCCGCCTGCCGTTGTGGCCGTTGCGCACCGGGCCGGGGAGTCGCTCGGGACCGGCGACTTGCTATGGCTCCGCCTCCTTCGCCTTCGCCCGCAACGCGCATCATCCCATGCGCGTGGTCCTCCTGCGGAGAAGGTCCGCGGACTTCGCACCGCGAAACTGCCCCCGGAGCTACCGACCAGCCGCCGGTGCCCGGCGGCGTCCGGATCATCGGAGTGCATGCTCATGCAGATGCGAGAGGTCCAGGAACTGGCCGAATACCGTTCGCTCATGGAGGCGCCCGAGGAGTTCCGGGACGGCTTCACCTGGAAGACTGTGCTCGGCGCGCTGTTCATCGGTTTCGTGATGATGCCCGGCTCCATCTACCTGGGCCTCGTTGTGGGCCAGTCCATGGGGCCGGCCGCCGAGTGGACCACCATCATCCTGTTCACCGAGGTGGCCCGGCGGTCCTTTGCCCAGCTCAGCAAGCAGGACGTCTATGTCCTGTACTACATCGCCGGCGGCCTCACCGGCATGATGGGCGGGCTGGCACTCTCCGGACTCCCCTTCGCCTCCTTGATCTGGAATCAGTTCTTCCGCTCCGTGGCCCCGGCCGGTCTCGGGGATGAGGTCCCCAACTGGGTCTCCCCTCCGATGACCTCCCAGGCCATCTACGACCGCACCTTCATGCACGCCGACTGGCTCCCGGCCATCGCGGTGCTCATCTTCACTCAGCTCTTCAGCCGCGTGGCCTGGTTCACCTTCGGCTACAGCCTGTTCCGCCTCATCTCCGACGGCGAGAAGCTGCCCTTCCCTATGGCCCCGATCGCCGCTCAGGGCGCCACCGCCCTGGCGGAGGCCTCCTCCAAGGAGGAGACCTGGCGCTGGCGGGTGTTCTCCATCGGCAGCATGATCGGCATCGGCTTCGGCCTGATCTACGTGGCCATCCCCACACTCACCGACGTGATCCTCGTTCAGCCCATCCAGATCCTGCCCATCCCCTGGATCGACTTCACCCAGGGCACCGAGCGCATCCTGCCCGGAGTGGCGATGGGCATCGGGACCAACATCTCCGAGGTCTTCCTGGGCTTCGTCCTCCCCTTCTGGATGGTGGCGGGCAGTTTCGCCGCCTCCGTGGCCACCATCATCATCAACCCCATCGCTCAGGTGACGGGGCACATGCCCACCTGGCGGCCGGGGATGGAATCCACCCGCACCGCCTGGGCGGCCTCCATCGACCTGTGGCTCTCCTTCAGCATCGGCACCGCCTTTGCCGTGGCCCTGCTGGGGATCTGGAAGATGATCTCCCAATGGACGGCCGCCCGCAAGGACAAGTCGGGTGGAGCGGTGGGCTTCGGTCTGTCTGAGGCCCCCCCCGGACGGGGCGACTTCAACGTCTGGGTCTGTCTGGGGCTCTTTGTCCTGGTCACCACCGCCTACGTGATCCTGTGCAAGCGCCTGGTGCCCGACTTCCCCCTCATCTTCCTCATCATCTACGGCTACATCTGGACGCCGTTCCAGTCCTACGTGAACGCCCGCATGATCGGCCTCACCGGGCAGTTCGTGAACTTCCCCATGGTGCGCGAGGCCACGTTTATATTCAGCGGCTACAAAGGAGTGGCCATCTGGTTCGCCCCCATCCCCCTGGCCAACTACGGCGTCACCACTCAGCGGTTCCGTGAGGTGGAGCTGACGGGGACGAAGTTCACCAGCATCGTCAAGGCCGAGGTGCTGATGCTGATCATCATGATCCCGTGCAGCTTCATCTTCTGGAGCTACATCTGGCGCCTGAACCCGATCCCCTCGGTGAGCTATCCCTATGCCCAGAAGTTCTGGGACTTCACCGCCCTGCAGCAATGGGTGTGGTTCTCAGCAACCACCGAGGGTGGGCACCGGGAGATGTTCGAGCGCGCGCTCAGCGGCTGGCGCATGGTGGGCGGGCTGGGCTTCGGCCTCGGCGCCTACTGGCTGCTGGACGTGCTGCGGCTACCGGTGCTCCTGATCTACGGCTTCATCCGCGGTCTGGGGATGTTGCCGCACTTCGTGTTCCTCCAGTTCTTCGGGGCCCTGCTGGGCAAGTATTACCTGCGGAAGAGGTTCGGTGAGGAGAACTGGAAGCGTTGGCCGCCGGTGCTGTACGCCGGCTTCTCCTGTGGCATGGGGCTGGTCGCGATGCTGGCCATCGCCATCGCCCTGGTCTCGCAGTCCATCACCCAGATGCCGTTCTAGAAGCGCCGCCGAGAAGCCTACCTTCGCATGGCAATGTGATTCTGTGAGCGTCCGCTCGCGAAGGGAACTGCCATTCTGAGAGCGTCCGCTCCCGGAGGGAGCAGCTCGAAGAATCTCCCGGCATATAGGGAGATTCTTCGCTATGCCGCTGCCGCGAGATTGCCGCTCAGAATGACATGTGCCGGGCCAGGCCGGCTTCCCGCCCCCCTCGCATCCGCCGGCCCTACTGTGTGGCCGATCCCTTGGGCCGGAACACTTACCTGCAGTACGACGCCGCGGGCCACCGTGTCCTCGCTGGGCAATGCGGCCTACTACGCCTACGACGGCGTCGGGCGGGTGCCGTGGACGAGGACCTGCTGACGACCTCGACCGTCCCGCTCGGCGGGACCGTCGCTGAGGGGTATCGCTGCGCGGCGCCGATGGCCCCTCGGGCCGACGACCTGCGAACGATAACGCCGCGACCAGGAACCCCTATC
>CAYRFY010000384.1:0-8069 GCA_964423635.1 uncultured Armatimonadia bacterium
CCTCTTAATGGAGCCGCGCACCTCCCCCGCGACAGGAACTTTTCGGCCGGACTTCGAGGGCACCGACGCCGGCGTTCCCACTCCCTGCACCCTCCCCTCCGGAGAGCCGGGCCTGGCCGTCTGCGTGCGCAATGATGGCGTCCTGGACGCCTCGGTGCGCATCGCTCTCCGCCGGGGCAAGCGCATCGTGGCCGAGAAGGCCGCCACCGCCCTGGGTTTGGAGACAACTGTCGTCCATCTTCCGGTTCCGGAGCCGGAAGACACCGGCGGGGAGGCCGGCGACCTGGTCGCCGATCTCGAGGACCTCGGCGTGTGCCGGCCCGTCGTGTTCCAGCAAGCGCCGGACATCCGTCTTGAGATCCGCGACGACGACCTGGCGGTGCGCGAGGAGAGCCGGGGACGCCGGGTGCTGGCGGTGCGGGTGCGCAACCGGGGCACAGAGGCCGCCGGGCGCGTGGCGGTGATCCTCCATCAGCACGAGCCGGCGGTGCCGGATCGCGTCGGGCCGTCCAGCAGGCAGCTCGCGGCACAGGTGATCGCCGTGCCCAAAGAGGGCGCGGCGGTGGCACACTTCGCCCTGGACGATCTGCCCACCGAGGACGATCTGTGGGCCGAGATCGAGGCCCTGCAGGTGGGCGCGCCGCACGTTGACAAAAAGAGCGGGAAGGCGCGGCTGCGGGGCCATGCGGGAGCCGTCGCGCCGCGGCCGGCGATAGCGATCGCCCGGTTCGAGCTTCCTCCCGGGCCGCAGGTGGAGGGTGTGCGCCTCATACCGCGGGAGGGGGCGGCGACGACGCCTGTGGAGATCGGCGGCCGCACGGACCTGCACGGCATGCCCGCCTTGCAGGTGGCGGCCAGAGTGCGCTGGGATGAACCGCTGCGCCAGATCGAGCCCCTGGCGTACAAGTGGCTGGCGGGCGGCAAGAGCGCCGCCTTCGGTCTGGCGGTGCTGGACGGGCATCCGTACTGCCTGCTGCAGACGGACACCGGCGGCTTCGTCGAGGTGGTCTGTACCGATCTGTCGGTGACGCCCGGGCAATGGCACACCGTCGAGCTGCGGTATACGGGGTCAACGCTGACCGCGGCGGTCGACGGGCGTCAGAGCGGGGTCGGCCGGCCGGCTTCCGGGCACGTGTCTCAGTGCCCCGAGCCTTTGCGTCTCGGTACCGCGGCGGACAAGAGCGGCAACCTCGTGAGCTTCGTCTCCGGCGTCCTTCAGTGGGTGGCGATCGGCATCCCGGAGGTCAAGGGCCCGGACCGGCGCATTCCCGGTAGCCTCCGTACCGGTGACGTCCGGCGGGTCCTGTGGGAGGGCGAAGAGGAAGTCCTCCGCCTCCGGATGTCAAGAGAGCGTCGGTGCCGGATACGTCTGGCGGTGCACGAGCCCGAGCAAGGAACTCTCGAGGCGACACTGGGCTCCCCGGCCGGCGCTGACGCCCGACCGCTGAGTTTGGAGGGCGGGCGCTGGAGCGAGCGGCTCGCGCCGGGTGAGTACGAGCTACGGCTGCGGGCCGGGGAGCGCACCGTCTACACGCTGGACATCACCGGCCCGCAGGACGTGTGGCAGACGCTGCTGCGGGCTACGGACCGCGAGTGCATGGGCGAGCGATCCAGCCGCTCAGGGGCAAGTCCGGGCCCTGCGCCGTTTTCGGCCTGGTTGGCCACGGAGGCGGCGGGTGCGGCGGCCCTGGAGCTCTTCGACTGCACAGAGGGCGCCCGGATGCTGCTGTGCCCCGAGGGGGGCGCGGTGCAGACGGTCAGTCAGACGGGTGGTGTGATGGGGGATTCATCCGTGCGTTCCGGGGGCCTGGGCATCTGGCGCCGGCACAGCTTCGCCGCGGGCGCCGAGCCCACCGGGGCCTGGCTGTTTGTCCCCTCCCCCATCAACGCCGCCGGCGACTACGCCCTCCGCGGCGATTTCACCCTCCACTGGCGCCGTCCCGACGGCGGGACGCAGGCGGCCTTGGACGCCTCCGGGACGATGCGTCTGCTGGAGCTTGAGACCCGCGGGGGCAGATGCACCTCAGAGACGCGGCCCACTCGCTACGATGAAGCGGTCGCGGCCGGCCTGGAGTTCATGCAGGCTCTCACCGGGGAGCGCCCGGGAGGCTACGGCATCTACGAGCGCTGGTACGTGGACGAGGACGCCCCGCGAGTGTACTGGGGCTGCGATGGGCAGATGCTGTGCGCCCGCACGTACTATCAGGCCTTCCTGCGCGACGGGAACGAGCACTTCCGCGAGCTTGCCCTGGGTATCGCCCGGCGGGTCATCGCCCACCAGAACCGGGATGAGACCTCGCAGCGCCTGGGGGCCATCCCTTACGGGTTCATCGGCGAGAAGGAGGAGGTCTCCTGGGCGTCCTCCAGCAACATCCAGGGGAAGATCCTCTACGGCCTGGCGCAATTGGCGAGCTGGAGCGAAGAACCGGACCTGCTGGATGCCCTGCGCCTGAACGCGGACTACTGTGTGCGCATCCAGTACCCCTCAGGCCGCTGGCCACATCACCTGGAGAAGGCTCCCGAGAGTCTTTGCGGCTACGACGCGGCGTGGAACGTGGCCGGGCTGCTGATCGCGTGGGAGAAGCTGGGCCGGGGCGAGTACCTACAGGCCGCGGAGCGGGCCCTGGCGGCCTATGCGGCATTCCGCCGCCCGGACGGCGCCATCGTCTGCCCCTGCAGTCACGCCACCGCAGAGGAGGACGATCTGGCCATCCGCTCCTCGATCACGATGCTGACGCCCTTTGCCCTGGCCCTGAAGCTCACCGGTAAGGGCGAGTACCGCCGGGTGCTGGGAGACCTGGGCCGGTTCCTGTCTTCCCGGCAGCACGACTCCGGGGTGCTCAAGGAGCCGGAGAATGACTGTGTGAATCTGATCTATGCCCAGAACTGGGGTCTGCAGGGCCTTTGTGAAGCCGCGGAGGCCACAGGAGACCGGCGCTTCTCGGACATGGCCCGGAGCCTGGGGGACTTCTTCGTGCGGGTGCAGCTTGTGAGCGCCGACCCGCACGTGAACGGCGCCTGGGTGGGGAGCTACAATGTGGCCAAGGATTTCCCCGGCGGGGACATGGATGACGAGGGCAATGCCTACGACCTGTACACGAGCTGGGGTGCGGGCCCGATCGTGTACGGCCTGGCGAGACTGGCCGATCTGTTGGGTAGTGAGCCGTAATCCGAGCAGCGCCGGCGGATTACCGGCGCCGCGTCGGTGCCCCGCGGGTCCCGCTACGGGCGATGGCAGATCTCCAGCTCCGAGTCCTCGGGGCTCATGAGGCGCCCGCCATCCTGGCCGACCTTCTCGCGGATGATGGGCTCAAACTCCGGGTTGATCTCGTAGCCGATGGAGTTGCGGCCCATGATCGCGGCGGCCTTGGCGGTGGTTCCGCTGCCCATGAAGGGATCCAGGACCGTCTCTCCCCAGAAGCTGTACATCTTGATGATCCGCCGCGGCAGCTCCACGGGGAACATGGCGATATGGCTCTTCTGGCGGTCCGGATGGATGTCGTCCCAGACGCCACGGAACCAGCTCTGGCGCTCCTCCTTGGTCAGGCGGCTGTTCTCCTTGGCCTCCGGCGTCGCCGCCTTGGGCCAGTCTCCCGGCTTGCGGAGCAGCAGGATGTACTCGTGCTCGTAGGTTACGTGGCCATCACGGGGATAGTACATGGAGCCCATCCAGGCGCCGCCACCGCTGGTATTGGTGGTGGAGATCTTCTGCCAGATGATGGAGCCCATGAAGTCGAAGCCGATCTCGCGCCCGATGACGGCCAGATCGGAAGGGATCGGCAGCACCCTGTACCGGCCGTGGTCCGCGGCGCTCAGGTACTGATCGCCGATGTTCACGGCCATCCTGCAGCCGGGGTGCAGGGCTCGGTAGCATTCGGCGAACACCTGTCGGAGGCTGACCAGGTACTCGTCGTACTTCTCATGGTAGCCGATTTGCCCCTCGTGGCCGTAGTCCTTGATCGACCAGTACGGCGGGGAAGTGACCACCAGATGCACGGACTTGTCGGGAATCTCGGTCATGCGTCGGCAATCGCCGATGATGATCTTGTGCTTTGTCTTGTCGGTCACGCTCTTCTCCTGACGTTGTGGGGACGGGTCACAAGACGGCGGTGAGGACGATGCCGGCCGTCATGAGCAGGCCGGTGAGCAGGTGCATCGCGACGGTGCCGGCATTCGCGGGCAGAAGCCGGGCGGGGGTGTCGTAGAAGCGGGCGGCGGCACGGAGCATTCCGGGCAGCAGCAGACACGGGAGCAGACCGATCAGCGTTGTGGCAGGGAGCCACCCCAGCAGGACGCCGGCCAGGAGGCTCAGCGGGGCTCCGAGAATCAGCGCATAGTACCAGGCCCGGGCCCGGCCGCGGCCCAGGCGCACCACCCAATGTCTCTTGTCGGCGCGCGCATCGGCCCGCATGTCCTGGAACTGGTTGATGAACAGGACGGCCGCGATCAGCAGCGTCGCCGGCATCACGGCGGCGATGGCGCCCCACGAGAACTGCTGGGCCTGCACGTAGTACGCTCCCAGCGCGGGGAGGATCCCGAAATCCAGCGCGATCAGAAGCTCACCGGCACCCCGGTAGCACAGACGCAGAGGCGGGGCTGTGTAGAAGAACGCGGTCCCGACCCCCAGCAGCCCGATCCAGAGAATCCAAAGCCCCCGCGCCCAGACCAGGTACAGGCCGATGATGCTGCCGGCGGAAAAGCACAGCAGGGCGGCGAGGAGCATCTTCAGCGGGCCGATCCGGCCCTCCTGGATGACCCGGCTGCCCCCGGTGAAGGGCGACACGAACTCCGTATTGCCCGGATCGTTGCCGGTGAGATGGTCGAAGACATCGTTGGCCAGGTTCGCTCCGGTATGGATCAGCACCATGCCGACCAGACTGGCCCAGAAGTAGCCCCACAAGAAGGCGCCCGTCTCGTACCAGGCCATGGCACTGCACACCAACACGGGCATGGTGCTGCCGGTGACGAACTGGAATCTCGAGGCCTTCAGCCAGAACACCAGTCCCCCCAAGGTTCTTTGCACCCTCCGGTCAGCAGATAGGCCCGCGAGCTCCCGGCCCCGCGGGCGGAGGCATTGTAGCCGATCCGGGCGCTGGAGACAACGAACGGGGCATGCGCCGGCCATATGCGGGGGCTACCGGGCCTGTCGATGAAATGCCGGACCCGGAGCCGCGAAGCCCATCGCTCCCGCGCGCCCACATGACGGAGCCCACGGACTTTGTCACCCGTCTTCACACACCCTCTTCTGCTTCCCGCCTCCGTGCATCCTCCCGGAGGGCGTGGGCTCCCGTGTGCTCGGTGTCGTCGTGGTCAGGGGCCGGCTTTGGCCCTCGCCGGCAGGCGAAACGCTCGGCCTCGAGAGGCCGAGCGTCGTTGATCGCGTAATGACGGGGACTGAGCTAGTTCAGGTCCGCCGTCTCCTGGACGGCGACTTCGGTGGCCAGGTCCACATCGTCGCTGCGGGCGGAGACACCACCGCGCAGGTTGACGATGTAGGCCCTGCCTCCGGCGCGCTCGATGGCCTCGGCGACCTCTTCCTGCTTGCCGGGAGCGTAGGCGAACATGGCGCCCCCACAGCCGGAGCCGTTGAGCTTCCCGCCGAGGGCTCCCGCCTCCATGGCCACATCGATGAGCTGGTCCAGCTTCGGGTGGCTCACGCCGATGCCGTCCCGCAGTTGGACATGATGCTCGTAGAGCATCTCGCCCAGACGCCGGGGGTTGAGATGGCCATTGGAGAGCATGCCGCGGGCTTCCTGGCACAGGTCGCGGTTGACGAAATTGGCCTCGATGCGGCGCCGAACGTCCTTGTCCATGGATGAGAAGAACCCGCACGCTTCCTGGACGGGAGTGGACTTGAGGCAGAAGCCGTTGATGCACTCTCTGAGCGTGGCCAGGCCGGCACTGGTGGCGGCACGAGACTCGCGCAGGACGCCGGTGGTGTTCTTGGGCACAAGAGTATCGCCGATGACGAAGCCCTCGAGCTTGGCACCCAGGTGGGTGTAGGTCACGGGCTCCTGGCAGTCGATGTACAGCAGGCCGCCCACGGCGGAGGAGTAGTGATCCATCATGCCGCCGGGCTCTTCAAACTCCTTGACCTCCGCCTGGTACCCGAACATGGCGATGTTCCCGGGCTCTCGGCAGACATCACCCTCCTGAGTGGAGAGCAAGAAGCTCGCCCAGGCGATGGTGAGAGCCGACGAGCTTGAGGTGCCGGCGTTCATGGGAATAGTACCGTGGATCTCGCAGTCGTACCCCTGGGTCATGCTCAGACCGGCCCTGCGCAGGACGTTGGTGGCGGACCGAATGTAATCGCGCTTGTGGCGGTACGTGAGCTCCTGTGTTCCGTCGAATTCGTCGTAGTCCGGCTCTCTGCCGGTGAGGTCGGGCATGCGGATCGCGAAGATGCTGTCGTTGCGCGGAGTGCCCTTGACTTTGATATCCAGGGTAACCGGAGTCGCGATCACTGAAAGTCCAAGGAAGTCCTGATGCTCTCCGAACAGACAAATCCTGCCCGGCGCTGAAACCTCGATCGCCATAGGTCTGCGACCCTCCCATGAAAATGGCTACACTCTCTCCCCCTCCGACGGCACTCGGCCCGAGGTGTCCTCCCCCCAGGCCCGTGTGCAGTAGCTGAGAGTGTAAGCCACCGGGGGACATGAGTCAACCGATTAGGCAGAGAGAGGGGGCCGACGGACCTACCGCCGACACAATTCCGCCCTGTCTGCGTCCCGAGATCGAAGCGCCCCAGGGAGCTTCTGCCGGGACCTCGAACTCGGTTCCCGAAACTCGGCCAGATCGGCCGCAACCACTCACCGTCCAGGCCTGGAAACCCCCTGGGAATCAAGGGAATGAGCGCACTTTGGGCTACAATGCGATGATCGCCTGCGCCCTGGCCGAGGCCCGGGCGGCGTGCATCACGCGGAGCACCGAGGCCATGTCGCGGATGGTGGCTTTCGCGGGCTCGCCGGCGGCGAAACGTCGCAGTGTGTCGTTTACGTAACAATCGTAGACGGTGTCGCTGTCCGGGCCGTCGAAGGCGATGTCCTCGCACTCGCGGCCGAGCACCGCCCCTCTGCCCATGTCCACGCCGCCGCAGTGGAACCTATCGGTGGTCAGCGAGAAGAACCGCTGGTAACTGCTGGGCATGGTATAGCTCACCTCCCCGGTACCCACCACACCTGAAGCGCCCAGGAGGCGGATGGTGGCTACGTCCTCGATGGGGAGGCGGTGAACCGCATGAGTGGTGCAGCACTCCACCTGCGCGACCTCGGGATCGACGAGGTACATGAACAGGTCGATGACGTGGGGGCCGAAATTCCACAGCGGTCCGGCGCCGGCGAGCTGCGGGTCCAGCATCCAGCCCACCCCCCATTCGCGGTACCGAAGCGGCGAGCCGGCGAACAGGCAGTGATAGTAATGGCACGGGGTGCCCAACTCCCCGCTCTCCTTGAGGCGCCGCAGCGCCTCCACGGCCCCGTAATAGCGGCTGACGAGAGCCACCGATGTCCAGAGGTCCTCGGTCTGGGCTTTCACCGCCAGCGCGTCCAGGCGCGACCAGTCCACGCCCATGGGCTTCTCCATGTGGAACGGCTGGTGACGGGAGATGAGATCATCGGCCAGATCGGTCATGTGGGCATGGGGGGCATGGGCGAAGACGAGGTCGGGGGCCTCCTTGTCCAGCAACTCGGAGTGATCGGTGTACCGTGGGCAATCCAACTCGGCCCCGACGCGCCTTAGCACCTCGCTGTCCGGGTCATGGATGGCGACGATCTCGGCGTCACTGCTCTTGAGTGCCGGGATGTAGTAGAGGCCCACATGCCAGTGGGCGGCCCCCAGTATGGCTACGCGCATGTGCTCTCTCTCCCAGAAGACGGTGGGGCTGTCTCACTTCTATAGGTGCGGCCGAAGAGCCCGGCCGGCCCGGTTTCTGTCATTCTGGAGCGCCTGCGTCACAAGTCCGGGCGGCGCAAGCTCGAGCTTGTGCCGCTTGGGCGAGGAATCCCGTTGAATGCCAGGGGATTCCTCGAGCTGCTCCCTCCGGGAGCGGACGCTCTCAGAATGACGCTCTT
>CAYRFY010000385.1:0-8067 GCA_964423635.1 uncultured Armatimonadia bacterium
GGCAGCGGGAGAAGAGGGTGATCGAGTTCACGTGGGCGCGCTTGAGGGTGTCGACGAACTGCTCGGGGTCGAACTCGGAGCCGATCCCCGGTATCTTCTCGGAGGTGTGGAAGTCCAGGTGGATTTGGCGGAAGCGCAGCTTGTGCATTGGGCTTTCTCCCGTCGCGGCGCATTGTCCCCACCGGGGGGCGGCGAGCCCCCTATTCGTCGCCTTAAGCGGGAGAGCCTCCGGCCCGGTGCGGCACTTAGCCCGCAAGGCACCCCCGGGAGTTCTCAGAGCGAGGCAGGGGCGCTGCCGGCCCCCACGGGTTTCACCCGTGGCTAGTATGCTTTGCCCCTGCGGGGCAGACGGCGACGGCACGCCGGGGAGCCATCAGGGCGAGGCCGCTGCCGTCCTTGCCGTCGCCGTTACGCGCCACGCACCACCCGCCACGGTCGTTCCGCCGTCCCTGTCACCTGTCACCTAGCGCCTGCCGTCCTCACCCTCGCCACCTCCACCCGATCACCTGTCCCGTACTGCCAGACCGACAGCGTCTTGCCCGCATAGTCACGCTGCAGTTCCGTCGCGGGCACCGGATCGGCGAAGTAGACCTTCGTCGCCGAGGCCGACAGTCGCACCGCCCCCTTGACTGTGCGCTGCGTCTCGCCCTCGCCGAGCCGCGATCCTGCGAAGTACAGGTGGTCGGTCTCGACCAGTTGGCCCCCGTCGTCGGCGTGGCCGGTGGCGAGGGTGAAATGGGAGCCGACGGTGACGGCGCCGTCTTCCACCGCGGTGACCGGTCCGCGCGCCAGGAGGGCCGTCAGGTCCAGGTCGAGGTGTAACAGGTCTCCCTCGCGGCGCGCCGCCAGGATCCGGAACATGCCGGTGCGCTTCTCATTGTAGATGCGCAGCGTGCGGCCGGGCGAGAAGTCGTGCTCACAGCCCTCGGTGTAGGGGATAGCGATAGCCCTGGCGTCATAGTCCACGGCGGACACGCCGGTCTGCGCGAAGCCGGGGCCCTCCGCCTGTGCCCAGTTGCCGACCTCGACCTGCCTGGTCAACTCCTCGCCGCTGTAGGATTGTACGCGCACTCCGCCGGGCCTGTGAGCCGTGGTGCGGCTGGGGCCCGGAGGGGTGCCCAGTGTCACAACGTCCGTGCCATTGGCTCGCGCGATCTCCACCGCAAGCGGGCTCTCGGAGACCAGCCGGACGCTCTGCACGACGGGTTCGCCCACGTAGGGGGCCAGCACTGTGAGAAACAGCGTTCTGTCCTCGAGCGGCGCCTGTCGCCGGGCGATCAGATAGTCCAGTGCCCAGTCCTTGGGCCGCGCCGGCGACCGGCCGTTGCCCATGATGACCTCCATCGGACCACCCACCGGCAGCAGGTGCAGGTCCAGCCGGTCGCCCTCGGGCAGGCCGTAGTCCCAGGTCCACCTGGCCGGTTGCTCCAGCGGGGCGCGGCGAATGTCCTTGAGGAAGCAGGGGAAGTTGGTGCGCTTGCGTCCCCACTTGTCGGTGTAGTTGGCGAACTGCTCCACCTCCGGCCCGGCCAGGGTCCCGCCCTCCTGGGCCACCCAGTCAAGTTCCGGGGCGATGGGGGCGATGAGGGGGCCGTGCCAGGACTGGTCTCTTTGCTCCCCGCCGTTGACGGCGAACAGATCCACCACATAGAAGCGCTCCGGGTCGATGTCCACCATCACCACGGTGCGCTCGTACAGGTCCACGGCGGGGGCCGCCTCCCGGCCCAGGCCGTAGCCCTGCGGGTAGGGGTTGTGTCGGGCGGTGACCACGTGCACCCCGTTCTCACTGGAAAACAGCGAGCACTCATTGCCCAGGCGCACGCGGGTGTCACCCGGCGTCTCGCCGACACTCACCGTATTGTGGGCCATGATGGAGGCGTCCCACGGGCCGGTGTAGTCCCAGGTGAAGGGATAGCCCAGATCGGGGAGCAGGTCCAGTCCGCGCCAGAAGAGCTCCAGGTTCAGGTTGTCCGCCTGGCGGTGGCCGGGGGTCGCCGAGTAGTTGAGCACTACCGCGCGCGTGCTCTCACCCTCCCCGCTCTCGAGGATCGCCACTCCGTAGTCATCCAGCAGGCGCGGATGGCGCACGATCTCAGATCGCGGGTCGTCCAGGGCCTCCTGGATCTCCCGGGCCGGGTAGGGCCAGAATAGCTCTCCATGGTACATCTGGCCGCTGTCCGCACGGGTGCAGGCCCGGGCGTAGCGGGGCTCGCGGTACTTGTCGAAGGCGAAGATGTTCTGGCTGGTGAGCAGCGAGTAGGCGCGCTCGGGCGTGCGCGTTGGTGTCAGGCGGCCGGCGCAGTCGCCGATGGACGGCAGAAAGCGGTTCATCACCTGGATGTTGATGAACCAGTCGAAGACCGAGGCCGCCTTGGGCTCGGCGAAGATGTCCGGATACTTCTCGGGCGGAAACAGGTCGGGACGCCGCTCGCGCACCTGCTCCATCAGTCTCGCCACCCGGGTGAAGTCCAGCTTGATGGCATTGTAGTTGGGGCTTTCATGGCCGCCACCGTCGCGGTACAGGCCGTTGGCAAAGATGTAGGCCGCCCGGCCCTCGCCGTGGAAGGCGTAATCCACCATGTCCAGGGAGTTGGGGTGAGTGTCGGAGTAGTCGTCCAGGACGAGGGCGATGGTCATCGCCAGCGCCTGGTGGTGGCCATCGTTGCCGCGGATGGCTCCGTTGAGCAGGCCCGTGGCCGCCGCCCGGAGGATGTAGCGCTCGATGTACCGGCGCAGGTCCTCGGCGTCTTCTATCGGCAGGCCCTTGGCCTGCGCGAACTCGATCAGCTCCGGGTCTTGGCCCAGGTAGTCGTAGAGGGCGTCATAGGCCAGTACGGCCGCCTCGGTGCAGAAGGTCTCCCAGATCAGGTCGGTGATCATGCCCCCGTGCTTCCAGGTGTAGTGTGGGTGGGTGCCGCCGTAGGGGGCCAGGTACAGGCGGTCCTTGCGATCCTCGTGGTTAGGGTATTCCGAGGCCAGCCGCGTCAGCAGGACGGCGCCCTTGTGGGCGTAGAGCTCATCTCCCGTAAGCAGCCAGGCCTGCGACAGCGTGCGCAGGGCCGGGATGGTGACCGAGCAATAGCAGTTGTGGGCGTACTCGCGCAGCATGAAGAACCGTCTACCGTCCAGCAGGATCCCGTTGCCGTCGTCGGGGAAGTCGCCCGAGGTCATGTCGCCCTTGTGGTAGTCGTTGCTGGGATACCATTCGCCCCCGAGGGCGCATTGGATCTTGTAGGGATGGTTGATGGGATCGATGCGCCAGGGGTGGTACGCATTGATCTTGCGCACGTCGGTGCCGTGGATCGGGCACTCGGCGTAGGCCTCGTGGGTGCCGACCCGGGGCAGCAGCGTGGTGGGCTGCAATAGCCAGATGAACTCGTCATCCTGAGCCGCGTACTGCCTGGCCGCCACGTAGTCGCGACCGATAATGTACGTCTGTGGCTGGCCCCGGTCGAGCATCAGCTCCAGCAGGTCTTGGGCCCACTCGTGCTCGGCGACGTTCTGGCGCCCGATGGCGATGCGTTCCGGGGTGTAGTAGGTGGGGCAGTCCTTTGCGTGTGCCAGGCCAAAGGTGGCCACAAGCAGCCCTCCGATCGAGAACAGGCAGGCCCTATGGGTCATGTCGGCACCTCCCGGTGGAATAACGTGTCATTCCTCATCTTCCGTGTCCAGGCCTGCCTGTGGGGGTGCAGCGACGCCGTCACCGCCGTACACCGTCGGCCGTTCCCCGCCACGCGCCACGAACCACGCGCCACGGCCGTTCTCGTCGTTGTCGTTCACCCCCTCCTCCCGTCGCCCGCGGGTGTTTGCGGGCGTAAGGGAGAGGGGGTTAGGGGGGTGAAGCAGTCGTTGCCGTTTCGCGTCACGAACCACGAACCACGCGCCACGGCTGTTCCCGCCGTTGCCGTTCACCCCCTCCTCCCGTCGCCCGCGGATGTTTGCGGGCGTAAGGGAGAGGGGGTTAGGGGGGTGAGGCGGTCGTTGCCGTTTCGCGTCACGAACCACGAACCACGCGCCACGGCTGTTCCCGCCGTTGCCGTCCGGTCCGCAGGTATCGTCCCCCTGTGTGTCGTACTCCTCCTTACCGCTCGCCGTTCACCGCTCTGCGCCGGGGGCCAAACGCCATGGCAATGTCCGCGCCCGTCCTCACCACGATCCTGGTCCTTCTCGCCTCCCCTGTCCTGGAGGCCCAACCCGAGCCGCTGTTTCGCTACGACTTCGAGCAGGGCACAAACCTTGCGACTTACGCCGGGGTAGATGTGGGCAAGACCGATGCGGCCATCGTCGAGGGTGGCCCGGACGGCGACAGCCACTGCCTGCGCATCTCCACAAGGCAGCCGGAGCGTTACTGCCAGGTGTCAATCAAGCGCGACATGGTGATGCAAAAGAACCTCACCCTCAGTTTCGACCACCGCGAGGAGATCGAGGAGGGCAAACCCGCCGCCTATCTCGGGGTGCTGTTCTTCGACGCCGAGAACAAGCAGTGGTTTGGGAGCGACAAGTTCACCCCACAGTGGCGGCACGTGGAGATCGCCGTCGGAGACATGCACTCACCCAATCAGGGTGTCCTGACGCTGGGCAAGGTGCTCGACCGCCTGAACCTCTACGGCCGGGCGCAGGGCGAGACGATGGCGCACATGACGGTGTGGCTGGACAACATCATGCTGTCGGTGAGACCCAGGGAGGGAGGCGTCGCCGAGGGCGTGCAGGTGTCGTACTCCAATCCGCCTTTGTTCAACTGGCCGGGGGGCGAAGGAACCGTGCGGCTGGAGTATTCACAGGACCCCGGCTTCCCGCCCGGGGGCACCGTTCGCGTCGAGACCACACGGAACTACCACACCCCTGAGCAGCCCCTGGAGGCCGGAGACTGGCAGTGGCGGGTGTGGGTCGCCACCGATCTCTCCGAGGGTTACACCGACACCCGTACGCTTCGCATCGAGCCCGAGGCCCATCGGTTCACGACCTCTGCGGTACCTGTGGCCAGGTTGACGGCCTCCCCGCACCCGCGCCTGGCCAGACCGGAGCCGGCCATGCCTGCCGACCGCCGCGCGGCGCTGCTCAAGCGGGCCGAGGACCTCGCCCGCCAGGGCGTCCCCGACGACCCACCGCCATACGAGGAGGGCAATCCACAGTGGCCCACCTGGATCGAATGGTATGGCAAGGTGCATGGGAAGATCACCTCCGCGACGGGGCGGCGCCTGGAGGACATGGGCCGCATCTACGCCCAGACCCGCGAGCCGCGGGTGCGCGATCTGCTCAAGCCGCTGGCACTCAAGGCCGCCACCTGGGACCCGACCGGCGGAAGCGCCATGGGCCGCGGCGATATCGGCGCCCATCACTTCCTGCGTGGCCTCAACTGGTGCTATGACTCGCTTTACGACGACCTCTCCGAGCAGGAGCGCTGGACGCTGCGGGACATCATCGTCCGCCGCGGCGACGACTTCTGGAAGGCCCTCAACCCCTTCCCGGGCAATGGCAGCGAGTTCAATAACCACTCGTGGCTCAAGGCCTTCGGGCTGGCCGAAAGCGGCCTCGTGCTCCTGGGTGATTGCGAGCAGGCCGGCGACTGGGCCGAGTATGTCCGCCAGCTCTACCTGGGCAAGTTTCTCTGTGGCCTGGGCTACCAGGGAGACAACAACGAGGGCATCTCCTATTGGAGTTACGGGCTGTCCTTCATCATCCGCTACGCCGACATGATGCGCGAGGTGTGTGATCTGGACCTCTACCGCCACCCGTGGCTGGCCCAGACCGCGCGGTTCCCGCTGTATAGCGCACCGCCCGGGGCCTGGGCGGTGTCCTTCGCCGACACCGGGCAGCCGAACCACGGCGTGCGCGGCCCGGCGGTGACCGGGCAGGTCAGGGAGCTGGCCCTGCGCACGCAGGACCCCTATGCCCTGTGGTACAGCGGCACGGCGTCCGCCGCCGAGGGCCTGCAGCCCCGCCCACCTGTGGACCTTGCGCAGTCCATCCACTATCGCTTCATCGGCTGGGCGCTGCACAATACCTCGCTGGTCGACGGTCGCGAGGGCGTGACCTTCGCCATGCGCAGCGGCAAGTTCTGGGCCGGCCACCAACACGAGGACCAAAACAGCTTCGTCATCCACGCCTACGGCGAGAAGCTGGCCATCGACGGCGGTCACTACGACTGGTACGGCAGCAAGCACTTCAACGAGTTTTCAACCCTCACCCGGGCCCATAATGCCATCCTCGTCAATGGCCGGGACCAGGACTCCCGCAAGCGTGGAGCCGACGGGCGTATCGCCGCCTACTTCGACAGCCCCGCTTACGGCTACACGGTGGGTAGCATCTCCGGCTCGGCCATGTACCAGGGGCAGCTCGCGGGCTGGGATCGGCGGGCGCTGTTCATCAAGCCCGGCTTCGTGGTGATCCATGACCTGCTTGCCGCCGCCGAGCGTCCTGCCCGGTACGACTGGCTCCTACACACGGTGGCCGACATACAGACCTCCGCCGAATCCCAGAGCTTCTCGCTGACCTCCAAAGCGGCCTCGCTGCGCGGCCGCTTCCTTGCACCCGAGGTCGGCCTCGAAGTGCACAAAGGCTATCCCGTGGAGCCCGTGATGGGCTACAGCACCAATCCCGTGCCCCCCGAGCGCTACGTGGATGAATGGACGCTCACCGCCACTCCCGCCCAGCCTCGTCTGGAGGAGGGCTTCCTCGTGGCCTTGCAGGTCTCGCGGGCGGGCGCGGCCGAGGCCGCCATGCAGAGCGTGCCGGTCTTGGGGGGCCTCGGGGCGCGTCTGAGCCTTCCCGACCAGACATGCACCCTCATCTCGCGCGCCCGCGACGCCGAGGGCGAGCTCTCGGGCGGAGGCGTCGCTACCGACGGCGAGCTGGCCGCCGTCTGTCTGGACGTTGCGGGAACGATCCACAGTGCCTGCGCCGCGGGTGCTCGGGTGCTGACCTTCGGCGAGATGCTGCGCCTCACCAGCGACGTGCCCGCCGACTTCTCCCTGCTGCAGACCGAGGCGGGCGTGCTGCTCTCCTGCTTGCCGCGCGAGGCCTCGGAAGGCGGGGTAACCGTCAGTCTGGGTGGCCGCACAGCCAGAGTCGCTTTCCCCGACCTGGACGCCGAGGGCAACGCGGTCGTCCGCTTCCCCGGCGTGACCGACGAGGTCGCCGCCGCCACGCTCTCGCACCAACTGCCGCCTGTGCCGGTGGGCCAAGGGAGCCTGCAGGGCTACGCGCGTCGAAAGGCCCGGGGGCTGATCGGCTACTGGTGGGGTCAGGTGATTGCCGAGCGAGCCGATGAGTACCGGCTCACACTCAACGACTGGAGAGGGAAGAGGGCTCCGGCCCTGACGGTGGACGGCAGGACGGTGGCGTTGGACACAACGCGCGAAGACCTCCAGGCCGTCCTGTGCCTGGATCGCGGCGCCCACTCGATCACCCTCACCGGCGAGGGGCGCCTGGGAGGCCTGGCGCTTGAGGGCAGCGGCCTGCGGGCCGCGGAGGCGATCCTGCTGCCCCTGGACTACGCGCCCATCGCCGGCAGCATCGTGATCGAGGCCGAAACGCCGGTGGCCGAGGGGGAGGTGAAGGGGCTCATCGTCGAAAAGGTCGCGGCTTCCGGAGGGGTGGCCAACTGCAGTTGGGATACCGACGGCCAGTGGGCCGAGTGGGAGTTTTCCGTGGAGCAGGCCGGGGCCTACAACCTACTGCTCCGCGCCGCCGGCGAGTATGACGACGTCCTGCGCTCCATCAAGCTGGACGGCGGCCCTCTGGCCGACAACGTCCTCGGGGCCCGCTTCTGTAACACCGGCGGCTGGTGCCGCACCACCGATGACTGGCGCTTCTTCCGCGTGGCCCGGACGTACGGGATGCCTGCCGTGGTGGAGCTCTCCGCCGGGACGCATCGGCTCCGGCTGCAGCGCATCGGCGGCTCGATGAACATCGATCAGCTCATCTGGGAGCCGGCGGGGTAAGGCGTCATCAGTGCCGTCGCCGTTGGCCGGGCACCTTCGGGGCCTTTGGCAACACACCCCGGGAGACCACCGTGCCCGCGGGTCTCCAGAGCCTGTCGTGAAAGTCCCGGCGGCCGATGGCGGC
>CAYRFY010000386.1:0-655 GCA_964423635.1 uncultured Armatimonadia bacterium
ACGGCAACGGCAACGGCTGCGGTCTTGGAAGACCGCAGGCACGGAGGTTTCCCAAGGTGTGTTGCCAAAGGCCTGGAAAGTGCCCGGCCAACGGCAAACGGCCGCCGGCCTGGACCGTCGGTCAGGGGGATCAGACCCTCCCGCACGCCAAGAGCCCACGAGGTGATCCACTGTGAAGACTGTGCTCTGCTTCGGAGACTCCAATACGTGGGGCTATAGCCCCGTCGATGCCACCAGGTACCCCTACGACGTGCGCTGGCCCGGGGTCCTGGCCGCCGAGCTGGGGAGCGACTACCGCGTCATCGAGGAAGGTCTCAACGGTCGCACCACGATCTTCGACGACCCGCTGGGAGATCACTGGAACGGGCGCGAGTACTTCATCCCCTGCCTCGATACCCATCGGCCTTTGGATCTGGTCATCATCATGTTGGGGACCAATGACCTCAAGCACCGGTTCTCGCTGACGCCTTTCGACATCGCCTTCTCCGCCGGTCTGCTGGTGGACATCTGCCAAAGGAGCGTCGCCGGTCCGGGAGGCGGGCCGCCGCCGGTCTTGCTCATCTCGCCGGCGCAGGTGGTCGAGACCGGGCCATGGGCCGAGAGCTTCCGCGGTGCCCAGGAGAAGTGCAAGACCCTCGGGGAGCGGTTCTCCGAA
>CAYRFY010000386.1:665-5928 GCA_964423635.1 uncultured Armatimonadia bacterium
GAAGTGGCCGAGCAATATGGCTGCGCCTTCATGGATGCGGCGCAGATCGTCACCCCCAGTCCGCTGGACGGCATCCACTGGGCCCCGGACGGCCACGAGGCGCTGGGCAAGGCGGTAGGGGCGAAGGTGTTGGACCTCCTTGGGTGAGAGCTGTGCCTTCCGGCGCGGCGGCAATACGAAGGGAGTGATCGCGGTGCGCGCAGGCTCACTTCTGCTTCTTGCATTGGTGGCATCACTTCGTGCCGAGACAGAGACTGTGGGTCTGCTCCCGTCTAGCCCCCACTACTTCTCCGCCCCCGACGGCAGCCCGTTGCTTCTGGTCGGCGACTACACGTGGGGCACCTTCTCAGACCGCGAGCCGGAGTACGACTACGCGACGATGTTCGACACGCTCAAGAGCCATGGGCTCAACTTCGCCCGGGTGTGGTTGTGGTGGGGCTGCGAGTTCTTCCCGCAGGAGATCGGGCGGCGGAACTTCATCCCCTGCCCTCGGCCCGGTCCCGGAGCAGCTCGAGACGGATTGCCCAAGTGGGACCTGTCGCGGTTCGACGACGGGTTCTTCACCCGCCTGACAGAGGTCTGCACGGCGGCCCGGGAACGCGGGATTGTCCTGCAACTCACGCTCTTCGACGCCTGGAACATCAAGCATACCGAGCTGTGGGAGGTACACCCTTTCCACCGCGACAACAACATCAACGGTGTTGACGGCGACCCCGGCGACACGGCGACAGGCACCGACGGCCGGCAGGGCTTCTGTTCCCTCGGCAACCCGGCGGCCATGGATGCCCAGCGTCGCTTTGTCGATCGCGTGGTGCGGGCGGTGAACGACTTCGACAACATCCTGCTGGAGATTGCCAACGAGAACTACTACAGCGCCGAGTGGGAACTGGAGCTGTGTCGGTACATCCATCAACTGGAGGCGGACCTGCCTCGTCAACACCTGGTGATGCCGCTGGACCTCCCCAATCACGACTACGGGGGTATCAAGACCTGGGACATCGACAAGCTGCACCTTGGTCTGATGAAGGCGCGCGAACTGGGGCAGCCGCTTCTGCTGGACACCGACGGCATCGGCACGCCGGAGCGGGACCGCGGGCGCCGTGCCTTCTGGACGGCCTTTGTAGGTGGCGGTCACGTGTCGTATCTCGACGAAAGCCTGCAGCCGGGAGTGGAGTTCGGGGGTGACCCACGGGGCAGCAAATGGGAGCCGCAGCGGACGGAACTGGGGATACTGGCCCGCTTCAGCCGCCTGGTGAGGTTCTGGGAGATGGCTCCCGACGACGCTCTGGTACGTGCGGGGCGGGCCTTCGCGATGGGGTCAGACCGCGAGTTCGTGGCCTACCTTCCGGACGGCGGAGAGGCGACGCTCGATCTCTCCCGCCTGCCCGCCCAGGTGCGGGGCACGTGGGTGGACCCGCGGACGGGCGAGATGGCGGCTGCCCAAGTAGGTGCGGGGGCGGAGTGCGTGGTGAAGGCACCGGGGGGCGGAGACTGGGTGCTTTGGGTGCGCGCGCAGTAGCCTCCGCGGCGTGGGAGAACCCTTGTCGTGGCGGGTCTTGGGCCGGACCCGTGTGCCCCGCCGGTGTCTTGGTCCTCGTGGCGGGCCGCGGCCTACAATGAAACGAAACGGCGTTGGCGCGGTACAGGCCCGCGCCCTACAACGACGGGGAGACGGCGTTGGCGCGGTACAGGCCCGCGCCCTACAACGACGGGGAGACGGCGTTGGCGCGGTACAGGCCGGCGCCCTACAGTTCCGCCACGATGTACTCCTCCGCCCCCAAGGCGGCGCCCTCCTCATTCCACGCGAAGGCCTTCACATGGTACGTCCCCGGCGCAAGCGACTGCGGTAGCGGCAGGTCCACGCTGAAAGTCCCGTCGGAAAACGGCCGCCGCAGGCGAACGACCGCCTTGTCGTTGGATTCGGTGTACCGGCGTCGCATGGCCTCGGCCAGATTGGGGTCCGAGGCCGCCGGGAGCCTCCCCGGCTGCCGCACGAAGGTCTCGCGCCCCACCTCCAGCGAGACGATCAGCTCGCCCTCCCGCAGCGGCACGGTGCCGTGGACATGCAGCGCTCCGTCTACGGGCGCTACCTGGAGACCCACCTCGTGCTCGGGGCGTCGCAGGCGTAGTGCGGGGTCGCCCAGGAGGTTGTAGTGGCGCACCACGTCACGCCGCATGCCCGGCAGCGAGTCGGCGCCCTGCACGGTGGCGCCGAGGGTGTCGGCCTGCTGCCTGGCGGGCGACTGATCCTGCAGCGTCTCGCGCTTGGCCAAAGTCAACACCTCCCCGATGGTCTCGGCCTTCGTCTCGAAGGTGGCGTTCAGGATTCCCTGGGCCAGGACGGCGTTGCCGTACGGCTGACAGACACGGGAGGCCCCCAGGTAGGCCACCGGGCCCCGGGGTAGCTTCATCACCTGCTCGCCGAGGCTGTCGCCTTTGGGCCAGTCGATCCTGCCCGTGTGGCAGGCGATGACGAGCATCACCGGAGCGCCGCCTTCGATGTCCACCTGGGTCAGGTGGGCGGCTTCCAGGATCGGGTACGTCTGTCCCTGCCACTTGAGGTCATCGCAGCCGGTGGGCATGCCGTGCCCGGCGTAGACGTACAGTAGCGCCCCCTCACCCAGCAGCCTCAGCGCGTTGGAGTTGAACTCCGGCGGGTAGGTGCAGTAGGTGGACTCCGGCCTTGCGTAGGCGACCTCGACCTCGTAAGGAGCAGGTACTCCCTCGGCCACCAGCTTGATGAACAAGCCGGTGATGACGGCATCGATGAAGGGGTCAAAGCCCGGATTCCCGGTGACGAAGGAGAGCTTCCGCTGCCACGGGCCCGGGGCCGTTTCGGCCTCATAGGCGATGGTCTTTCCCACCATCGCCGCAACCTCCTCGGGCGTATCCGCCGGGAACCGGCCCACGTACAGGACGGGCTCCTCTTGGCCCAGCGAGCTGTAGAGGTAGTCCGTGGCCAGCTCACGCTCGCTGAGGAATCGGTCGCTGAAGTACCAGCCCGGCTCCACGGACATGGGGATGACCAGGTCTTCCGAGCCGACGGCATCCCCCACCAGGAGGACGAATCGCAGCCCCCAGTCGCCGGCGGCGTGGGTCAGGAACCCCACGATGTCCGTCGGAGCGAGCCGGTCGCGGCCCATGGCGGCGGCCAGCGATTGAGTGGTCACCAAAGCCGTCTCCAGTCCCTGCTGTCGCCGGAACTCCAGCAGCGGCTCGCAGGGCGCGGCCAGCGCCTCGGGTGCGATGATCAGGTAGTCCACTCGTCCGGGGCCCATGGGGTCGGCGATCGGGTCGGCACAGGCGGGGCAGCAGAGCGCCAGCAAGACGGTCATGGCGGCGATCGCCACGCGGCCGCCGGCGACGCAATCGCGATGCGCCGCCGGTGTGTCTGACTTGCCCCAGTCTGCCTGCACGTCCGGCCGATGGCTACGGCTCATGGGCTTCTCCCGTTCTCTAGTCGAATGCCACTTCTCGGGCAATGGCCTGTGAGGCGCCCGCAGGGCGGGACGCCCATGAAGGACGGGGCCGCTCCAGAACGGCCGGGCGGCCGCGCCCCAACGAGGCCTCGCAATAATGCTATCGAAGCTCCGCCCTGGACCGACCAGCACGTCGCGGAGGTTTACCTCGGGTGGGTGCCACGGCCAGGCGGCGATCGCGCAGAGCGGGATCGCCGAGTCGGGCTGGCCAACGGCTTGGTCGCGTCCATAGAGCTTGCTTCGATCGCCGAGAAGCGCTCCCATGTAGGCGTCTAGAACGCCAGTGCGCAGCCGTCGCACCGGGGGTCTGAACCCGCGGTGAGGACCCCGTCGCCACCTACCCGGATCACCTGCGCCCGACCCCCCTGGCTGTACGGGCCGAGGGTGGTGAGCCGATGCCCCCTGGCGGTCAGGCCTCTGAAGACGTCCCCAGGCGCCCTGGCCTCCAGCCCGATACTGAGCCCCTCGTGCCGCGACCAGCGAGGCATCTCCACGGCCTGCTGAGGGTTGAGGTCGAAGTCCAGGACGCCTGTGAGCACCTGCAGGTTCGTCTGCACCTGGATATCTCCGCCCGGTGTGCCCCCCACAATGCACGGCCGGCCGTCGGAGAAGACCATATACGTGTTGAGAGTGTGGACCGTCTTCTTCCCCGGCTCGAGGTAGTTCACGTGTTCGGGGTCTAAAGAGAAGCCGCAGGCGCGGTTATTCAGCAGAACCCCGGTGTCACCGGCCACAACCCCGCAGCCGAAGCCGTGGAACACGCTCTGGATGTAGCTGATGGCGTTGCCCATCCCGTCCACGCAGCACAGGTAGGTGGTATCGTTGGCCGTGGGCGGATCGCCCGCGGGAGGCGGGAACGAGGCGGCCTTGCCCATGTCGATGAGGGCCGCGCGGTCGGCGGCATAGCGGTCTGAGAGCAGTCCGGCGGGAAGAGTATGGTAGCGCGGGTCGGTGGTATAGCGGTTCTTGTCGGCATGGGCCAGCTTGTTGGCCTCGATGGACAGATGCAGCGCCTCGGCCGAGAGCAGCCCCATGCCGCGCAGGTCGAAGGTCTCCGCCAGCTTCATGGATTGCAGCAGGATGTGCCCCTGGCTCACCGGCGGCTGCTCGAAGACCTCGTATCCGCGGTAGCTCACCCGCAAAGGCTCCAGTGCCAGGGCGTGGTGGGCGGCGAGGTCCTCTTCGCTGATGACCCCGCCGCTATTCTGCCAGAAGGCGGCGATGCGCCGGGCGATATCCCCCTCGTAGAAGGCTCGAAAACCCTCCTGAGCCATGGTCTTGAGCGTTACGGCCACACCCGGCTGGCGCAGGACCTCGCCCCTTTGCGGGGGCCTGCACCCCGGCATGAAGCTTGCCATGCTCGAGGGGAATAAAGAGAGCCGGCCCAGCGAAGCATGAAGAGCCGCCGCCAGGTCTCGGGAGACGGGAGCGCCCTCCTCGGCGTAGTAGATGGCCTCGGCGAGTACCTGCGCCGGCGACCAGGTTCCGAAGGACGAGAGGGCCAGGTCCCAGCCCGCCACCTGACCCGGGATGGTGGACGACAGGAACCCGGACTCGGGGATACCTTTCGGAAACACCTCGGCCCGGAGGCCTCCGGGGGCTGCGCCGGAGGAGTTGATGGCGGTCAGCGTCTGCCGCCGTGCGTCCCACACGAGCATGAAGCAGTCGCCACCCAGGTGGCTGCAGTGGGGCTCGACCACATTGAGTACGGCGGCGGCCGCGATGGCGGCGTCCACGCAATTGCCCCCGCGGCGAAGAACACTCATTCCCGTCTCGGTGGCAAG
>CAYRFY010000386.1:5938-8053 GCA_964423635.1 uncultured Armatimonadia bacterium
GTTGCGATGGCGCCGCGCCGACCGCCGACGGGCGCGCGGGTAGTGAACGAGACAGGCATGGCTCCCTCCTTGTGGTTCGGTGCCGACACTCAACCCAGCGACTCTTCTGCCTTCGCCGGCCTGCCGGGCACCCCCTTCCCGGAACCCATCTCCTCCGCCCTCCGTCATTCGGCGCGGCCTTCTTCGTCGCGTCGCCCATCGTCTCATGACATCTGTCGATCCGTGGGAGGGAACTGTAGGCCATCGGTGGAAGCTGCTCAGCGAAGTGGCGTCGCAGTACGACAGTCCCGATGGAGGCGAATGAAGCATGGCCGCAGGAAACCGCAGCGTGCTGGTAGTGCTCGACAGCAGACGCCGCGTCGCGCGCATCGGCGCCGACGGCAGCGTCTTTGCCGCTCTGGACCACTTCGGTCTGGCTTGGGAGGTCCTGGAGTGTGGGGATTACATGGGCAGCCCACCGGGGCATCTGCAGGCCCGGGCGGCGTATGTCCTGGCCCACGACGGAGCGGGCGCCGGCCTGACCGACGCGCAGGCCCAGACCATTGCCGCCGAGGTGGCGGCGGGTGCCGGGTTTGTCAGCTTCGACAGAGAGATAGACTCGTGGCCGCAGGCCCTGGCCGCCCTGGTCCCGGCGACGGGGCCGGCCGAGGAGGTGGCCGCCCTTGAGTTCACCGGTGAGGGGAGCTTCGTGACTTTCGGTCACGAGCAGGACGAACGGATCGAGCTTGACATGCCGCTGTCGGCACCCACACTCCGGCTTGAGGCGCCGTGGCGCCCGCTGCTGCGGACCCCCGGCGGCGCGTGTGCCGCGGCCGCGGGCAGCGCCGGGCAGGGCCGTGCGGTGATCTTCGGCTGCGGCGAGCGCCTCTGGGCCGACGAGGTCTTCGGCCACGTGCGCGGCGTGGATGGACTGCTGTGGCGGGCTCTGGTGTGGGTCGCCCGTAAGCCCTTTCCCATGCGCTGCATCCCGCCCTTCGTCAGCGCCCGCATGGACGACTGCAACGGCACCTACGGGGCCTTCGCCTACGTGGAGGCCATGAACCGCCACGGCATTCGCCCGAACCTGGGCCTATTCATCGACGAGATGGGCCCCACGGACTGGGCGGCCGCCAAGCGCCTGTACGATGAGGGCGGGGCCGACTTCTCCATGCACGCCTTCCGAGACGACTTCTACGTCGCACTCCCCAACTACAAGCCCTACGCCGTCCTGCCCGACAAGCCGAACCTGTCCAAGGGCGGCAAGGAGACGCTGTTTGAGGGGCTGTCTATCTGCCATGTCACCGGCCGGGACCTTCCCGACGATACCATCCTGCGCAACTTCCGGCGCATGGATGAGGCCTTCTCTCGCGCCGGCATCAGGCACAGCCGCATCGTGAATGCTCACTTCGGCGAGATCGCCAACCGGGCGGTGCCGCTGTTTCTGGAACGCGGCGCGGACATGCCCTCGAACAACAGCGCCGTGGGGCAACTCTACGGCAATCAGCCCCCCTACCGGCCACGCCCCTACGGCATCCGCGGCCTCACGGGGCGTCACGGCCTCGTCATCGACCGCTGCCCCCAGCATCCGGGCATGACCTTCATCAACATGTCCCAGTCCCACGTGGGAGCCACCCACATGGCGGGCGATATCCTCAGCGGCCTGGTGCCCTTCGTCGGCGAAGCCGACAGGCCCATGCTCCCCGAGGCCATCGACCGCGGCATCGCCAATGTCAAGCGTGGCCTGGATGCGTTGGCCTTCGGCATCATCATGACCCATGAGGAGCGCATCAACGTCATCAGCCCCGAGGACTGGCGGACGGTGATCGACGGGATCGTGCGGGGCCTCGAGGGCTGGGACCTGGAATGCACGGGGCGGGAGCACGTCAGCGTCATCAGCAAGCGGCTGTTCGATTCCCGGCTGGTGCGCGCCGAGCTTACCGCCGAAGGGCTCGAGTGCGAATTCTGCGGCGTTACGGATGGGCCTTCGCCATTGACCGTCTGGGAGAACGAGGGCGACGGCTGTGTGCGGAGGATCGAGGAGGTAGAGCCGCTCGAGGGCTTCGGGCGGGTGGTGGTGTAGGGGAGGACGGCAGGGGAGAGGCAGGGGAGAGGCAGGGGAGAGGCAGGGGAGAGGCA